>NZ_JBSFTP010000002.1:9067-249029 GCF_053591315.1 Streptomyces sp. NPDC003042 | reverse complement strand
TTCTCAAGGAACGGACGCTTCCTTTGTACTCACCCTCGCGGGTTTTCCTCCGGGCTTTCGTTCTGTTCTGTTCTTGCGTTTCCGACTCTATCAGAGTCAGTCCCGCTAGCTTTCCAGGTCTTCGCTTTCGCGTTTTCCCTTTCCGGCGATCCCGACTCTACCAGATCATTTCCGTGCCTTGCTTCTCGAAAGTCGCAATGGCTTGGATTTGAATTCGGTGACCGTCGGAAGGGTCTGTGCCTTTCGGCGCTCCTCTACGTTAGCGCTTTACCCCTGCGGCTCATAATCGGGCCGGGAGGCGGGGGATTCGGGAACGCCGAATAGGACCCCGCCAGGGGTAAGTCGTAGGTAGTGGTTTGGCCGCTCTGGGGGTCTGCTGAAGGCAGTGCCCCGTTCAAGTGGCTCGGGCTACATTAGGCGTCCGCCCAAGCAGAGTCAAGTTGCCCGGCGGCGTGGTGCGTGGGCGCGGTACGGGCTGACCGTCGGGTCGTCGGTGATCCAGAAGCGGTAGGGGTGGGTGGCGCCGGCGCCGCCCACTCCAGTGCGGGGGCCACTGCTCACCAGGTCGGGCGGGATGGCGGTGCCGGCGAGGAGGGACAGGGGGGAATCGGGGCCCGCGCAGAGGTCCACGCCGTCCAGGGAGCGGTCCACATCCAGGGCGGTGGCCAGACGCGCCGGACCCTTGGCCAGTTCGCGGGGGTTTCTGGCCGAAAGTCGGCGTTTGGCGGCAAGATCAGCGCCCAGGATGACCTCGCCCGCGCGCAGCAGCACACCGCTCGCGTGGTCCGGCGGGCCGCACACCAGGTTGAGGCTGAACCACATGCCGTAGATGAAGTAGACGTACGCGTGTCCGGGCGGTCCGAACATCGATGCGTTGCGGGCGGTGCGCCCGCGGTAGGCGTGGGAGCCGGGGTCGGCCGCGCCCTCGTAGGCCTCCACCTCCGTGATGCGCAGTTCGATGGAGCCCTCCGCCGTGCGGCGGACCAGGGTGCGGCCGAGGAGGTCCGGGGCCACGGTGAGGACCGGGCGGTCGAAGAAGGACCGGGGCAGGGGCGTACGGTCGGGGCGCGCGCTCATCCGGTCGAGCGTACTGGAGCGCGTACCCCTGCAACCGGGACCTAAGGTTCCGCGTTGGTAAGGGGTAGTCGCGGCATCGTCGCCACTACTTTCGACTAAGGGCCTTCAAGGGGAGTTTTGAGCATGGGGTTCAGGAAGCTGTTCGCAAGCCTGGGTGCCGGCGGTGCTTCGGTGGACACGGTCATCACCGAGCCGAACGTCGTGCCGGGCGGGATCGTCCAGGGCGAGGTGCGGATCCAGGGCGGGTCCGTGGATCAGCAGATCGAGGGGCTGTCCGTCGGGCTCCAGGCGCGTGTGGAGGTGGAGGGCAACGACCAGGAGTACAAGCAGGACGTCGTCTTCACCAAGCAGCGCCTCGGTGGTGCGTTCCAGGTGCAGGCCGGTGCGCTGCACGTGGTGCCGTTCGGGCTGGAGATTCCGTGGGAGACGCCGATCACCCACTTCGGCGGTCGCCAGCTGCACGGCATGAACATCGGGGTCAGCACCGAGCTGGAGATCGCGCGCGCGGTCGACGCCGGTGACCTCGACCCGATCAATGTGCATCCGGTGCCGGCGCAGCAGGCGATCCTCGACGCGTTCCAGCAGCTGGGCTTCACCTTCCGTGCCGCGGACATGGAGCGGGGGCACATCCGCGGGACGCGGCAGACGCTGCCCTTCTACCAGGAGATCGAGTTCCTGCCGCCGTCGCAGTACCGGGGGCTGAACCAGGTCGAGCTGACCTTCGTCTCCGACGGGCGCGAGATGGACGTCGTCCTGGAGATGGACAAGAAGCCGGGGCTGTTCAGCGAGGGCAGCGACACCTACCGCTGCTTCCAGGTGGGTCTGCAGTCCTACCAGGGGACGGACTGGGCGGCGTACCTGAACCAGTGGATCGCCTCCGTCGGTTCGCAGCGCAACTGGCTCTAGACGAAGCCCTAGGGTCGGGCCGGTACGCGTACGCGATCAGGAGGTTCAGCAGTGGTTGAGCAGAAGAGGGCGCCGCTCCCGCACGACTTCCACCCGGAGGTTCCCGCGTTCTCCGTGGTGAGTGACGATCTGGAGCCGGGGGCGGAGCTGGGCGCGGCCCAGTCGAAGTCGGGCGGGAACGTCTCGCCGCATCTGCGGTGGGAGGGCTTTCCCGAGGGGACGAAGAGCTTCGCCGTGACGTGCTTCGACCCGGACGCTCCGACGGGCAGCGGGTTCTGGCACTGGGTGCTCTTCGATCTGCCGGTCTCGGTCACCGAGCTGCCGGCCGGGGCGGGCAACGGGAAGTTCGAGGGGCTGCCGGCCGGGGTCGTGCACGCGCGGAACGACTACGGGACGCGGGACTTCGGCGGGGCGGCTCCGCCGGCCGGGGAGCGGCACCGGTACGTCTTCACCGTGTACGCGGTGGACCAGGAGAAGCTCGGGCCGGACAGCGACGCGTCTCCCGCCGCGGTCGGGTTCAATCTGCGTTTCCACGCCCTGGGGCGGGCCCAGCTGATCGGTGAGTACGAGGAGCCGAGGGGCTGATCTTCTCCGGGCGTTTGCCCGGTCCTGGTCTAAAGACGGCCAGGACCGGGCATTTTTATTGCGTTGTCCCGCGTGGCGCGCGCGGCCAGAGTGGTCGCGGGCCTTGCCGCCAGGGTGGTCGCGGGCCTGCACACGGGAGGTGGGCGAGATGCGGGACACGCTGGTGCTGAACGCGAGCTTCGAGCCGCTGTCGACGGTGACCCTGAACCGGGCGGTGGTCCTGGTGCTCCAGGACAAGGCCGTGGTCGAACAGTCGCATCCCGAGCTGCGTGTGCGCGCGGCCACGATGGATCTTCCGATGCCCCGGGTGATCAGGCTCTGCAGGTACGTACGGGTGCCCTTCCGAAGACACGCGCCCTGGTCACGGAGGGGGGTGCTGGTCAGGGACCAGCACCGGTGCGCGTACTGCGGGAAACGCGCGACGACCGTGGACCACGTACTGCCGCGGGCCCAGGGGGGTGGGGACACCTGGTTGAACACGGTGGCCTCCTGCGCCGAGGACAACCACCGCAAGGCGGCGCGGACTCCGGAGGAGGCGGGTATGCCGCTCCTGCGGAAGCCGTTCATGCCGTCTCCGGCGGACGCGATGCTGCTCGCGCTGGGGGTGGGCGGGCGTGAGGCGCTGCCCGAGTGGTTGGAGCGTTCCGCCTAATCCCGCCCGGCCGTCGCCGCCCGGCCGTCGCCACCCGGCCGCGCCGGCCCGTACCGCCGCTTCGTGTGATGCACGCGGCTGCGCTGGGCGACGTATCTCTTCTACGTCGCTCAGCGGAGCAGCAACTGGACGATCGCGAGGGTGCCGACCACCACGATCACGGCGCGCAGGACGGTGGGCGGGAGGCGGCGGCCGACCTTGGCGCCGATCTGGCCGCCGATGGTGGAGCCGACGGCGATGAGGAGGACCGCCGTCCAGGCGAAGTCGGCGACGAAGAGGAAGAAGACCGCCGCGATGCCGTTGACGAGGGCGGACACGACGTTCTTGACGGCGTTGACCCGTTGCAGGTCCTCGTGGAGCAGCAGGCCCATGAGGCCGAGGTAAAGCACGCCTTGGGCAGCCCCGAAGTAGCCTCCGTACGCGCTGGAGAGCAGCATGCCGGAGAGCAGCGCCGGGCCGCCGTCGGGGTGGGGCGTGTCGGTTCCGGCGGCTTCGCGTCGGCGGCGCAGGGCCGCGGCGAGCCGGGGCTGGAGGACGACGAGCACGAGGGCCAAGCCGATCAGGACGGGCACGATCGTGTCGAAGGACTCCGAGGGCAGGGTCAGGAGCAGGACTGCGCCCGCGAGGCCGCCGACGAGGGAGACGGCGCCGAGTCGCAGGACGCGGCCGTGCTGGCCCCTGAGCTCCTTGCGGTAGCCGATGGCTCCACTGAGGGAACCGGGCACCAGGCCGAGGGTGTTGGAGACGTTGGCGGTCACCGGGGGCAGGCCGGTGGCGAGGAGGACCGGGAAAGTGATCAGCGTGCCGGAACCGACGATGGTGTTGATGGTGCCGGCGCCGATTCCGGCGGCGAAGACCGCGGCTGATTCCCAGACCGACATCGCATACGTGGACATGGACGGAGCCATCCCCCTTGTGTGGGTGAGTCGCCTCCCCGCCATGAAGGTCGAGGGGCCTCACCGATCATGCACGACGGGCGGCGGCCTCAGTCGATGGGGGGCTGTTCGCGGCGGTCCGGGCTGTTGCCGGCGCCGGTTCCGCTGTCGTTGCCGCCCTTGCCCTGGTTCTGCGGGTTGAAGCCGCTCGGACCGCCGGCCATGGGGCCGAAGTTGCCCATGGCGCCCGAGAGGCCCTTGAGCGCGTCTCCGATCTCGCTGGGCACGATCCAGAGCTTGTTGGCGTCGCCTTCGGCGAGCTTCGGCAGCATCTGGAGGTACTGGTAGGCGAGGAGCTTCTGGTCGGCGTCGCCGGCGTGGATGGACTCGAAGACCGTACGGATGGCCTGCGCCTCGCCCTCGGCGCGCAGGGCGGCGGCCTTGGCGTCACCTTCGGCGCGCAGGATGGAGGACTGCTTCTCACCTTCGGCGCGCAGGATCTGGGACTGGCGGACAC
This sequence comes from Streptomyces sp. NPDC003042, assembly GCF_053591315.1. NCBI lineage: Bacteria > Bacillati > Actinomycetota > Actinomycetes > Kitasatosporales > Streptomycetaceae > Streptomyces > Streptomyces sp. NPDC003042. The sequence continues at coordinate 244,417 of NZ_JBSFTP010000002.1, read as the reverse complement.
CCTCGGCCTCAAGGATGGTGGCGCGCTTGTCGCGGTCGGCGCGCATCTGCTTCTCCATCGAGTCCTGGATGGAGGTCGGCGGCTCGATGGCCTTGAGCTCGACGCGGTTGACGCGGATGCCCCACTTGCCGGTGGCCTCGTCGAGGACCCCGCGCAGGGCGGCGTTGATCTCCTCGCGGGAGGTGAGGGTCCGCTCCAGGTCCATGCCGCCGATGATGTTGCGCAGCGTGGTGACGGTGAGCTGCTCGATGGCCTGGATGTAGCTGGCCACCTCGTACGTCGCGGCGCGGGCGTCGGTCACCTGGTAGTAGATGACGGTGTCGATGTTGACGACCAGGTTGTCCTGGGTGATGACGGGCTGCGGCGGGAAGGGGACGACCTGTTCGCGGAGGTCGATCCGGTTGCGGATCGAATCGATGAACGGGACGACGATGTTGAGGCCCGCGTTGAGCGTGCGGGTGTAGCGGCCGAAGCGCTCGACGATGGCCGCGCTGGCCTGTGGGATCACCTGGATCGTCTTGACCAGGGCGATGAAGACCAGAACCACCAGGATGATCAGGACGATGATGATCGGTTGCATGCGGTTCCCCGTGCCCTTCCGGCTGTCTGTGCTGCCCCGTTGAGCGGAGTCTCGCAGACCCCGGGGCCGCGGGTCGGCTGCTTCGTCACATGAACGGCGCGGAACGGTTCACATGACGACCGCGGTCGCTCCGTCGATGTCGACGACGTCGACGGACTGGCCCGGCTCGAAAGTGCTGTCCGCGTCGAGCGTCCGCGCCGACCAGATCTCGCCGGCGAGCTTGATGCGGCCGCCGCTGCCGTCGACGCGTTCGAGGACGACGGCGCTCCTGCCCTTCAACGCGTCGATTCCGCTGCGGTGTTGGGGGCGTTGGTCGCGGTGGCGGTTGGCGATCGGCCGGACGACGGCGATGAGCGCCACCGACACGATCGCGAAGACCAGGACCTGGGCCACCACTCCCCCGCCGAAGGCCGCCGTGACGGCCGCCGCCACCGCGCCGACGGCGAACATGCCGAACTCCGGAAGGGCGGTCAGGACGAGGGGGATGCCCAGTCCGACCGCGCCGATGAGCCACCACACCCATGCGTCGATGTCCACATGGTCATGGTAGGTCGGGTGACACGGTCAGGACAGGGCGCGGACGGCCGTACCGGCCGCCGAACGAGCCCTGTCAGCCCAGGGGGAGGCCCTGAGCGGTCCAGCGGTCGTTGCCGTTGCGCTCGACGACCAGCGGGAGGCCGAAGCAGACGGAGAGGTTGCGCGAGGTCAGTTCGAGGTCGATCGGACCGGCGGTGACGACCTTGCCCTGACGGATCATCAGGACGTGTGTGAACCCGGGGGCGATCTCCTCGACGTGGTGCGTGACCATGACCATGGAGGGGGCGAGCGGGTCGCGGGCGAGACGGCCGAGACGGCGTACGAGGTCCTCGCGGCCTCCGAGGTCCAGACCGGCGGCGGGCTCGTCGAGGAGCAGCAGCTCGGGGTCGGTCATCAGGGCACGGGCGATCAGGGTGCGCTTGCGTTCGCCCTCCGAGAGCGTGCCGAACTTGCGGTCGAGGTAGTCCGTCATGCCCAGGCGGTCGAGGAACGCGCGGGCACGCTGCTCGTCGATGTCCTCGTACTCCTCCTGCCAGGTCGCGGTCATGCCGTAGGCGGCGGTGAGCACGGTCTGCAGGACGGTCTGCCGCTTGGGCAGCTTGTCGGCCATCGCGATACCGGCGACGCCGATGCGGGGGCGCAGCTCGAAGACGTCCACCTTGCCGAGGGTGCTGCCGAGGATGGTGGCGGCGCCCTTGGTCGGGAAGAGGTAGCTGGAGGCGAGGTTCAGCAGCGTGGTCTTGCCGGCGCCGTTGGGGCCGAGGATCACCCAGCGCTCCCCCTCCTTCACCGACCAGGAGACCTGGTCCACCAGAGCCCGGCCCTCGCGGACCACGGATACGTCCACCAGCTCCAGAACATCGCTCATGAGCGTGTTGTCACCCCTTGCAGTCACGTTGCAGTCACGGTTCTCTGTGCGCCGGCAGGCGCAGCCCCAGGGGAAAACCTACGCCACTCGGGGACGGGTCCGGGGCCGGGGCCTGGCGCCGGGCCGGATCCGTAAAGTAGGGGGATGCTTTTCGAACCACGTTCAGGGCGGCTGGCCGCCTGGGGGAACGCTCTGCTGGCCGGTCTGGTCTCGCCCGACGAAGCCGCGTCGTCGATCGTCGGCGAGGACGCCGTGCACCGGGTCGCCGGGCTGCCGGGGGAATCGGGGCCGGTCGGGCTCACGCTGGCCCTCGGACGGATGCGGGCACTCGGGGTGAGCGGGCTGCGGCTGGCGCTCCCGGCGCCGGGGCATCCGCTGGGGCTGAGCGGGCCGCCGGAGTTCAACGCGCGGGCGCTGGACGCCGAGGAGGCGGTCGTCGCCGTGGGGGCGGCTCTGGGGCTGGTGCCGGAGGTGGTGGAGGCCGGGCCGGCGGGTGACGTGCACGTCTCGGTGACCTGGCACTGCCTGCCGGTACGGGAGGCCCCGCCGGCGGACGTCCCGTCGCTCGGGGAGGCGGAGCGGGAGCTGGCGGAGGCGCTGCGCGAGGCGGTGGTGGTGCTGACCCGGCTGGACGTGGCGGGGTCGGGGCCGGTGGCGGAGGCTGCGCTGTCGGCGTACCGGGCACGGACGGAGGCGGGGCGGGAGGCGCTGGCGCCGGGGTATCCGGCGCGGGCCGTGCGGGTGCTGGCGCTGGCGCAGCGGGTGGACCTGATGGTGTCGCTGGCGTACGAGAACGGGCACGGGGGTGCGGTGGCCGCCTCGGAGATGGCGGCGCGGGCGGAGGCGCTGCGGCCGGTGGAGCGGGTCGCTCGGCGGGCGCTGGTCGCGGCGTACAACTCGGCCGTCGAGGAGCGGGAGCGCGACCGCTAGGTCCTGTCCGGGGCGGGGGCGGGGCCGTGGCGTCCAGGCAGTGCCGCTGCGCGGCAACCTGGGACTCCGCCCCGGACCCCGCGCCTCGATCGCCGGCGCGGCTCGGTTGTGCGGGCGGCCCCGCTTCCCGGGGAGAGGGGGGAAGCGGGGCCGGCGTGAGTGCACTGCCGCACAGACCCCGGCTGCCGCCCGGCCACCGACGGACGGAGTCCGGCGCAGCGGGCCGAAGCCTGCGGAGCAGTGCGAGGGCCCGCGTCAGGAAGGGGACCGGCGCAGCGAGGCCCACGTCAGGACGGGTGCGAGGGGCGCGTCAGGAATTGACGCCCGTGTTGCCGAAGGCGCCGTTGAGCAGGCCGATCACGTTGACGGTGTTGCCGACCACGTTCACGGGGACGTGCACGGGAGCCTGGAGCAGGTTCCCGGAGGCCACGCCGGGCGAGTTCAGGGCCGCGCCCTCCGCCGACGCACCGCTGTGCGCCGAGGAGACACCGGCACCGGCGGCGACGAGGCCGCCCGCGATCATGGTGACGGCTGCGGCCTTCTTGAAGTTCTTCACGTTCTCGTCCTCCAGTACGTCTGCCGCGACCAGCCGCCGCGGCACGCCATGGAGAACGGCCGACCGGCCGTCGGGATACGCCATGTGGGCTACATACACCCGACCGTATGAATCTCAGACCGGAAGCAGACGGTCCGATTACTCCGTGATTCCGTGCCTGACCGCCCACAAAGCGGCCTGCGTCCGGTCGGAGACGTCCAGCTTCATCAGGATGTTCGACACGTGGGTCTTGACCGTCTTCTCGGACAGCACCAGGGCCCGGGCGATCTCGCGGTTGGAGCGGCCGTCCGCGATGAGGGTCAGCACCTCGCGTTCGCGGTCGGTCAGCGTGCCGGAACGGCCCGCGGACGAGGGCTGGTCGTCCTGGGCCAGCAGGGCCTCGGCCACCTCCGGCTGGAGCAGCACGTGGCCGGCGTGCACCGAGCGGATGGCGGCGGCCAGGGCGTCGGGGGCGATGTCCTTGTAGACGTATCCGGCCGCGCCGGCCCGCAGGGCGGGGACCACGGTCCGCTGTTCCGTGAAGCTGGTGACGATCAGGACCCGCGCCGGGTTCGCCAGCTCCCGCAGGCGCCGCAGGGCCTCGATGCCGTCGGTGCCCGGCATCTTGACGTCCATCAGGATCACGTCGGGCCGCAGTTCCTCGGCGCGCGCGATGCCTTCCTCCCCGTCGCCGCCCTCGCCGACCACCTCGATGTCCTCCTGGACCTCGAGGAAGGTGCGCAGGCCGCGCCGGACCACCTGGTGGTCGTCGACCAGCAGGACGCGGATGCGGAGGGGAACATCAGCCACCGGGGACCTCCATCTCGATCGTGGTGCCCGTACCGGGCTCCGAGCGGACCTCGAGCCGGCCTCCGGTCCCGCTCGCCCGGTCCCGCATGGAGACCAGGCCGAGGTGGCGGCCGGCCTTGCGGACCGTGGAGGGGGAGAAGCCCCGTCCCCGGTCACGGACGCGCAGGACGGCTCCGCCGCCGGGGGTCCGGGCCAGCGTGACCTCGACGCGGTCCGCCCCGGAGTGGCGCAGGGCGTTGTGGAGGGCCTCCTGGGCGACGCGCAGGAGTGCCTCTTCCTGGCCCGCGGGGAGGGCCCGTACACCGTCACACGTGAAAGTGACGTGTGCCGTGTGAGCGCGGTCCAGTACGCGGACGTGGTTGCGCAGGGTCGCGACGAGGCCGTCCTCGTCCAGCGCGGTCGGCCGTAGTTCGGTCACGGCGGCGCGCAGTTCGTCGGCGGCCTCGGCGGCGAGCAGCGCGACCTGCTGGAGTTCGCCCTTGGCGCGGGCCGGATCGCGGTCCACGAGGGCGGCGGCGGCCTGCGCGGTGAGGCGGAGCGAGAACAGCTTCTGGCTGACGGCGTCGTGCAGCTCATGGGCGAGCCGGGAGCGCTCCTCGGCGATCGTCAGCTCGCGGCTGCGCTCGTAGAGGCGCGCGTTGGTCAGGGCGATGGCCGCGTGCTGGGCGAGGAGGGAGAGCAGCTCCTCGTCCTCGTCGGTGAAGGCGTGCCCGCCGCCCGGGGCGCTCTGCTTGTTCGCGAGGAAGAGGGCGCCGAGGGTCTCCTCGCCGTCCCGGATCGGCATGCCCAGGAAGTCCGACATCTCGGGGTGGGCGGCGGGCCAGCCGCCGAAGCGCGGGTCCTGTCGTACGTCGGCCAGCCGCTCGGCGGTGTCCTGGTGGAGCATCGCGGCGAGGATGCCGTGCTGGCGGGGCAGCGGGCCGATCCGGCGCCATTCCTCCTCGCTGATGCCCTCCACGACGAACTGGGCGAAACCCCCGTGGTCGTCCGGGACGCCCAGGGCCGCGTACTGCGCGTCCAGGAGCTCGCGGGCCGAGGCCACGATGGTGCGCAGGACGTCCTGGACCTCGAGCCGGCGGCTCATGGAAAGCAGGGCGGTGCTGACGGCCGCCAGTCCCGTACAGGGTCCGTTGTGCATGGGGGCCACCGTACCGGCGGGCCTGACCTGCGGGATCGGGCGTTGGACGTAGGGCCGCGGACCTCGGGCGTACGGCGGAGGGAGGGCGGTGGGGCCCCCGTCTCTGCCCTGAGGATGAGGGCTGCCGGGGCCCGCCTCGTCCGGAAGGTTGACGGCAGTCACACAGAGCATTGCGAGTGCAACTCTGGGTGAGACTGTTACGTGGCCGATGTGACCCCGCACATAGGACCCAGATCACTTACGAAGGTGCCTAGTGGACGAATAAGGACAGTGTCGGCACTGACGCGCCTAGACGCCAGGCCTGAAAAGCAGTCACGTCGGGGGGTGCTGATCCACTAAGCAGCTTCGTACGTCACACCTTTGCCACAGGTTTTTGCCACCGCTAAGAATGTCGACGTCGCACAGCGCCGCTGGATCCCGGATCCTCGCGGCGCCTTCCTGCGGCCCCCGCTATTCGAAGAGGTTGCCCCGCCATGTCTGCTTCCAGCACTCCCGGTCACAGTCGTCTGACGAAGGCACACAAGCTGTCCATCGCCGGTGTCGCCACGCTCAGCGCCGCCGCCCTCGCCTTCTCCCTCGTCCCGGCCGACGCCGCCGTCGCCGTCGCGAAGACGGAAACGATCTCCGCCGCTCCGGTGGCCTGGACCCAGTCGGTCCAGCAGCACATCGGCGCGCAGCAGGCCGTCGCGCAGAAGAAGGCGAAGGAAGCGGACGCCGCGAAGGCGAAGGCCGAGGCCAAGGCGAAGGCCGAGGCGGCCGCGAAGAAGGCCCGCGAGCAGAAGGCGGCCGCGAGCCGTTCCGCGACCCGCGCCCCGGTCTTCGCGAACAACCTGGACGGCTGGATCAAGGAAGCCCTCTTCATCATGAAGAAGGAAGGCATCCCGGGCTCGTACCAGGGGATCCACAAGAACATCATGCGCGAGTCCAGCGGCAACCCGATGGCGATCAACAACTGGGACATCAACGCCCAGAACGGCATCCCCAGCAAGGGTCTGCTCCAGGTCATCTACCCGACCTTCAAGGCGTACCACGTCAAGGGCACCAAGTTCGACCAGTACGACCCGGTCGCCAACATCGTCGCCGCCTGCAACTACGCGGCCGACCGCTACGGCTCGATGGACAACGTCAACAGCGCCTACTAGGCCTCTGGCGTCACGAGCCCCACAAGCCCCCCACGCGCCTCAGGGCGGCCCCCGGACTTCCGGGTGCCGCCCTGAGGCGTTCGTGCGTACCGTGCCCGCTGAGGGCTACTTACGCATGACCTCGGGCTCGTGGCGGCGCAGCAGGCGCGCCACCGCGAAGCCGCAGGCGATGCCGAGCAGCAGCAGAATGGTGATGTTCAGGCTCCACTGGCCGACCGTGGCGTCCCAGAGCGGGTCGGTGTTGGTCGGGTTGTCGGCGTCCCACGGCGGCATGAGCTGGCCGAGGTTCAGCGTGGTGCCGGCGGCGGCGATGGCCCAGCGGGACGGCATCAGCCAGGCGAACTGCTCCAGGCCCGGGGAGTCGTACACCTGGAAGAGGATGCCGGTGAAGACGACCTGGACGATCGCGAACATCACGAGCAGCGGCATCGTCTTCTCGGCGGTCTTCACCAGCGAGGAGATGACCAGGCCGAACATCATCGAGGTGAAGCCGAGCGCGATGACCGACAGGCAGATCTCCACGGTCGGCGGCATCAGCAGGCCCTCGGCGGGCAGCTCGCGCGGGAAGAAGCCGATCCCGCAGATGATCACGCCTTGGATGGCCGTGATGACACCGAGCACGATCACCTTTGACATGAGATACGCCGACCGGGACAGGCCGGTCGCGCGCTCACGCTCGTAGATCACGCGTTCCTTGATCAGCTCACGGACCGAGTTCGCGGCGCCGGAGAAGCACATGCCGACGGCGAGGATCAGCATGATCGTGCCGGCGTCGCCGTTGAAGCGGGACGGCGCCACGGGCGGAGCCAGGCCGAACTTCGCGGGGATGACCGTGGAGACCACGCCCAGGACCGCGGGCAGGATCAGCATCAGGCCGATGAAGCCCTTGTCGGAGGCGATCACCGACACGTAGCGGCGGATCAGCGTCCAGAGCTGCGAGCCCCAGCCCTGCGGCTTGGGCGGGCGCATCTGCTGCGGAGACGGCATCGCGACCGACTGCGGGGCCACCGCGTCGATGTCGGCGGCGTAGAGCTGGTAGTGCTGCGAGCCCTTCCAGCGGCCGGCCCAGTCGTAGTCGCGGTAGTTCTCGAAGGCGGAGAACACGTCGGCCCAGGTGGTGTAGCCGAAGAAGTTCAGCGCGTCGTCCGGCGGGCCGAAGTAGGCGACGGACCCGCCCGGGGCCATGACCAGCAGCTTGTCGCAGATGGCCAGCTCGGCGACCGAGTGGGTGACGACGAGGACCGTGCGGCCGTCGTCGGCGAGGCCGCGCAGCAGCTGCATGACATCGCGGTCCATGCCCGGGTCGAGGCCGGAGGTCGGCTCGTCCAGGAAGATCAGCGACGGCTTGGTGAGCAGCTCCAGTGCCACGGACACGCGCTTGCGCTGACCACCCGAGAGCGCGGTGATCTTCTTGTCCTTGTGGATGTCGAGCTTGAGCTCGCGCAGCACCTCGTCGACACGGGCGGCGCGCTCGGACTCGGCGGTGTCGCCGGGGAAGCGCAGCTTGGCCGCGTACTTGAGGGCCGTGCGCACCCGCAGCTCCTTGTGCAGGATGTCGTCCTGCGGGACCAGGCCGATGCGCTGGCGGAGCTCCGCGAACTGCTTGTACAGGTTGCGGTTGTCGTAGAGGACATCGCCCTGGTCGGCGGGCCGGTAGCCGGTCAGTGCCTTCAGGAGCGTCGACTTGCCGGAGCCGGAGGGGCCGATGACGCCGATCAGCGACTTCTCCGGGACGCCGAAGGTGACGTCCTTGAGGATCTGCTTGCCGCCGTCGACCGTGACCGTGAGGTGGCGGGCCGAGAAGGAGACCTCGCCGGTGTCGACGAACTCCTCGAGGCGGTCGCCGACGATCCGGAACGTCGAGTGGCCGACGCCGACGATGTCGTTCGGGCCGAGCAGCGCCGTGCCGGACTTGGGGAGCGCCTGACCGTTGACGTAGGTGCCGTTGTGGCTGCCGAGGTCGTGGATCTCGAACCGGCCGCCCGGCATCGAGCGGAACTCGGCGTGGTGGCGGGAGACCTGGAGGTCGGAGACCACCAGCTCGTTCTCCAGCGCACGACCGATCCGCATGACGTGGCCCAGCGAGAGCTGGTGGAACGTCGTCGGGCTGCGGTGGTCGCTGTAGCCCGGGGCCGCGGCCTGCGCTTGACCGCCCTGCTGCTGCGGCACGTGCGGCTGCTGGGCTTGGTGTGCCTGCTGCTGGTGCTGTTGGTGCTGCTGGTCCCAGGCGGGCTGCTGCTGGACCGGCGCCTGGTAGGCCGGAGCCTGTCCGTGGGCCTGCCCGTGCGCCTGCCCGTGCGCCTGCCCGTGCGCCTGTCCGTGTGACTGGGCCACCGCCGGGTGCTGAGCCGCGACAGCGCTCAGATTCAGCCGCGGGCCGTCGGTCGCGTTGCCCAGGTGGACCGGCGTGCCGGGCACGAGCTCGGTCTGCTGGACCCGCGCACCGTGCACGTAGGTGCCGTTGGTGCTGCCGTGGTCCTCGATGCCCCAACCCCGGCCGTTCCAGCTGATGGTGGCGTGCCGCCACGACACCCTGGCGTCATCGATCACCACGTCTCCCTGGGGATCACGCCCCAACGAGTACGACCTGGACGAATCGAGCGTCCAGGTCCTTCCATTCAATTCCAGTACGAGTTCCGGCACTCCAGCCCCACTTAGGTCCCCCGAGAATCCCCCTGACGTCAGGGAGTCTAGGGATGGCGAACATCCGGGGGAACTATTTCAGGCCTGCGGCCACATGTGGAATCGGGGCCTTGCGGAGCCGTCTACGTCTGCCCGTTGACGGGGTCGAAAGCCACCCGGAGAGTGAGATACGGGACTTCTCACCCGGGCGTCCCCTCGCGTACCGATCGGTAGTCATCGGGGGTCACCGCATGCGCCGCATTCGTTGGGGAGAGGTGCTGCTGTCCGGTGTCGCCGCCGTGGGGTGGTCGCTGGTGGTGATGGCGGGGGTCGCCGCGCTGGGGTTGCACCTGCTCGGCGCCGACGCGGCGGGCGGATCCCTGGGGGCGATGACGGCGGCCGTGGTGGTGCTGGCTGTGGGCGGGTCGGTGACGCCGTCCGGGGATCTGACCGTCTTCGGGGTGGGCGGGGCGGGGGCGGAGACCTCGCTGGACGTCATGCCCTTGGGGGTCGGGCTCGCGGGGGCGCTGGTGCTGGGGTGCCTGTTCCTGCGGTCGGTGCCGGCCGGGGCGGGCGGCGGTGAACTCACCGCCCGGGTGGCGGTGGTGGCCGCGCTGTTCACCGGCACGGTGGGCGGGTTGGCCCGGGCCGGGCACGACGTCGTCACCCTCGACGGGGCGCGGCTGCCCGTGCCCGTGCCCCTGCCCCGGCCTCCGGTGAAGGTGGAGATACCGGGGATCGGGGACATCGGCGGGCTGCTCCCGGACCGGGTCGGGGACCTGATCGAGGCGCGGGCTCGGGTGGGCTTCTCGGTGGACCTCGGGCCGACGCTGCTGGGCGCGGGGGTTTGGGTGGCGGCGGTGCTGGCGCTGGCGCTGCTCGCCTCACGGCGCGGTCCGGCGGCGTGGGCCCGGCTGCGGCCGGCGGTCTCGGCGGTGGTGGTGGCGCTGCTGGTGGCGGTGGCCGCCGGGCTGGCCGCGGCGGTGTGGGCGGCACTGGGTGACGACCAGCCTCGGCGGGTGATGGGCGCCGCGCTGCTGGGAGCGCCGAACGGGAGCTGGGTGGGGGTGCTGCTCGGGTTGTTCGTGCCGTTCCGGGGCCGGGCCGAGGGCGGGTTCGGGCGGCTGCTGCCCGATCCGCTGGACGAACTGCTGGGGGCGTCGGCGCGGGAACCGGTGACGGTGGCCCGGCTCGCGGAGTACGACGGGCGGGCCTGGCTGCTGGTGGCGGGTGCGGGGCTGCTGCTGCTCGCCGCTGGCCTGCTGGCGGCCGTACGGACTCCCGGGCGCGGGATCGCGGGCTGCGCGGCGCGGCTGGGAGCGGTGACCGGAGTGACGCTGGCGGGGCTGGTGTGGCTGACGGGGGTGTCGGCCGACGCGTCGCTCGCGGTGCTGGGGGTGGACGCGGTCGACGCCGGGGTGGAGCTGCGGGGGCGGGCGCTGTACGGGCTGCTGCTCGGGGCCGCGTGGGGGGCGGTGGCGGGCGCGGTGGGCGCGGCTGCCCTGGCCGGGCGGGGGCGGGGTCCCGGGCGGCCTGTGGGGCCCGTGCCCCCGCGCGATCCGGGGGGGCGGCCCACCGCCCCGGGAGCCGTACGCGGGCCCGGACGTCTCCTGGGACGTGACGGTCACCGGCATCCCGCCCCGCCCGCCGAGGCCGCCCCGCCGACCACCGTTCACGCCGCCCCCTCCTCCACCGCCGCCTCCGGTGACGTGGGGCGGCTGACCGGGGCGAGGGCCACGCCGCCGGCCGAGGGCGGCGGCGTGGCCACGCCGGGGCCGAGTCGTGCGAGCCGCGCGTCGAGAAGAGGCGGCGGCGCGTTCAAGAGGTGGGACGGGGGTCCTGTCCTGGGGGCGGGGAAGATACGGTGAGGTCACCATGAGCGCTTCGCAGACCTCCGACGTCCCCACCCTCCTCGTCAAGATCTTCGGCAAGGACCGTCCCGGGATCACCGCCGGGCTGTTCGACACCCTCGCCGCCTACTCCGTCGATGTCGTCGACATCGAGCAGGTCGTCACCCGCGGCCGCATCGTCCTGTGCGCCCTCGTCACCCAGCCCGTCGGCGGCACGGAGGGCGAGCTGCGGGCCACCGTCCACAGCTGGGCCGAATCGCTCAAGCTCCAGGCCGAGATCCTTTCCGGTACCGGTGACAACCGGCCACGTGGCAGTGGACGTTCACATGTCACCGTGCTCGGTCACCCGCTCACCGCGGAGTCCACGGCCGCCATAGCGGCCACGATCACCTCGACCGGCGGCAACATCGACCGCATTTTCCGCCTCGCGAAATACCCGGTGACCGCGGTCGAATTCGCCGTCTCCGGCGTCGAGACGGAGCCGCTGCGCACCGCCCTGGCCCTCGCCGCCGCGCACATCGGCGTCGACGTGGCCGTGGTCTCGGCCGGGCTGCACCGCCGGGCCCAGCGGCTGGTCGTCATGGACGTGGACTCCACCCTGATCCAGGACGAGGTCATCGAGCTCTTCGCCGCGCACGCGGGCTGCGAGGCCGAGGTCGCCGAGGTGACCGAGCGGGCCATGCGCGGCGAGCTGGACTTCGAACAGTCGCTGCACGCCCGCGTCGCGCTGCTGGCGGGGCTGGACGCCTCGGTGGTGGACAAGGTCCGCTCCGAGGTCCGGCTGACCCCCGGCGCCCGGACCCTGATCCGCACCCTGAAGCTGCTGGGCTACCAGGTGGGCGTGGTCTCGGGCGGCTTCACCCAGGTGACGGACGACCTGCGGGAACGGCTCGGCCTGGACTTCGCCGCGGCCAACACCCTGGAGATCGTCGACGGCAAGCTGACCGGCAAGGTCACGGGCGAGATCGTGGACCGGGCGGGCAAGGCCCGGCTGCTGCGGCGCTTCGCCGCGGAGGCCGGGGTGCCGCTGTCCCAGACCGTGGCGATCGGCGACGGCGCCAACGACCTCGACATGCTGAACGCGGCCGGCCTCGGCGTGGCCTTCAACGCCAAGCCGGTGGTCCGCGAGGCGGCACACACCGCGGTGAACGTGCCCTTCCTGGACGCGGTGCTGTACCTGCTCGGCATCACGCGCGAGGAAGTGGAAGCCGCCGATCTGACCTGAGGCCGCAACCCGGCAAGCCGGAGCCTGAGTCCGTCCGGTTCGGGCAGCTGCTCGTCGCCCGGGATCCATCCGCCGGACGGTATGCCGCCGCGGAGTTCCACGCCTTCCGCGGGTGCTCGGCAGCAGCAGCGGTGCGCAGTGCGCGCGGTACATCGAATCGCGGCGCTGTCCTGCGCGGGGAGTACGGCGGCGCCCGGGCGATCGCCGGGCTGGGCCCCGAGGAGCGGGAGCGGCTGAGCGGGCGGCTCGCGGAGGGCACCCTGCGGCAGGCGTATGTGTCGCTGCCGGGCAAGGCCGGTTTCGCGGTGGCGACGGAGCCGGGCCGGCGGGCGGCGTACGAGCGGCTCGCCGCGCCCCCCGCAGGACGGCGAGCCGGCGGAGGCCCTGGTGGACCACGAAGGCCGATCACGCGCTGCTCGTGGAGCGGCAGATCGGCGAGCGTCCGGGCAAAGGGGCGCAGCGGGGCAGCAGCGGGGTGGGCCATCTGCGGACCGCGGTGTCCGGTGCTTCTCTCCCGACCGCGCCCCCGGTGGCCGGCGAGGTCACTGTCACGGTCCCGTGCGGACATGCCGACGCCCGGGCCGCGAGATGCGGCCCGGGCGTCTGCGGTGTGTGTTCAGTGTTCCTTCGGCGTCCAGAAGTCCAGCAGCGTCCCGACCCCGTGCTCCACGCTCTTCCAGGAGCCGGTGAAGGAGACGATGGCGAGTGCCGCGGTCGGGAAGCCGGTACGGGTCATCCGTGCCAGCGTGTCGCCCTCGGCCCGGCCGGAGAGGGCGTCGGCGAGGGCGTGCATGCCGGGATTGTGTCCGACGACGATGAGGTCGGACACCTCGTCGGACGTCTCGTTGAGCAGGGCGATGAGCTCGCCCAGCGAGGCGTCGTAGAGCCGCTCCTCGTACGAGGTCTTCGGCCGGTGCGGGAGTTCCTGGACGGCGAGCTTCCAGGTCTCGCGGGTGCGGGCGGCGGTGGAGCAGAGGGCCAGGTCGAAGGCGATGCCGGTCTCGGCCAGCTTCAGGCCGACGGCCGGCGCGTCCTTTCGGCCGCGTTCCGCCAGCGGGCGTTCGTGGTCGGACACCGGGGGCCAGTCGGCCTTGGCGTGCCGGAGGAGTGCGATCCTGCGGGTCGTGTCGGCGCTCATGGCTCCCAGCTTCGCATGAAATGTGCGGTGGGGCGCAGGGTGTTGAAGGGGCCTGCCCCCGGGGTCGGGGCGCACCCCGGCGCGCGGGTCAGCCGACGGCGCGCAGCAGCTGCTGGGTGACCTGGACGAGGCCCGAGGCTTCGCCGGTGGCCGCCTGGGCGTCGCCGGAGCCGGCGAGGAGGAGCAGGAGGAGGCCGAAGGCGAGTGCGGGCAGGGCCAGGGCCCACCAGTGCAGCCGGGCGGTCGTGCCGGTGCCGGCCGCGGCGCGGCGGCGACCGCCGGCCGGGGCGGCGAAGGACGGGGTGTGCGTGGGGGCCGACATGGCCGCCTCCGTGGGTGTGCGGGTGGGACTGGCTCGCTGCTTCGAATCTATGGATTCGCGGCAGCGGCTCCCATCCGGGGCGCACCCCAGTCGACCCTGGACCTGGCCCCCTAGGGGATGGTGGGGCTAGCCCCACCCCCACCGGCGGTCAGGCGGCGTCAAGCGGCGTTCCTGGACGTTTCAGGGCGACGCGAGCGTCGCGATGACGGCGATGATCACGGTCACGGCGAGCATCGCGCCGAGCACGAGGCCGAGCTTCTTGTGGCCGTTCTGGGGGTTCGGTTCGAGTACGGGCGACATGCCGTTCAGTTTCGCATGCCGCATTCGTCCTCGATCGTGCGGTCCCGTCCGGCCAGGACGCCGAGGGCGATCTGCGGGACGAGCAGGCCGGCCATCAGCGCGAGGGGCAGGTCCCAGCCTCCGCTGTGCTGGTAGAGGGTGCCGATGAGGAGCGGTCCGGGGATCGAGATGAGGTAGCCGGTGCTCTGGGCGAAGGCGGAGAGCTTGACGACTCCGGCCGGGGACTTGGCGCGCAGCCCGATCAGGGTGATGACGAGGGGGAAGGCGCAGTTGGAGACGCCGAGCAGCAGGGCCCAGGCCCAGGCTCCGGCGGCGGGGGCGAACCAGAGGCCGGCGTAGCCCGCGAAGCCGAAGAGGCCGAGGGTGGCGGCGATGGCGCCCTGGTTCTTCATCCGGCCGGCGAGGCGGGGGATGACGAAGGCCAGGGGGACGCCCATGACCATGGTGACGGCGAGCAGTGCGCCGGCGGCCGACGGGGAGACCCCGGCGTCGCGGAAGATCTGCGGGAGCCAGCCCATGGTGACGTAGGCGCCGGTGGCCTGGAGGCCGAAGTAGCAGGCGAGGGCCCAGGCGGTGCGGCTGCGGACGACGGACGGGCCGGCGTCCTCGCGTACGGCGGCGGGTGCGGCGGCCTTCTCCCGGCGGCTCGCGGCGGCGACGGGCAGCCAGGGCAGTACGGCCGCCAGGGCGAGGACGGCCCAGATCAGCAGCCCGGTGCGCCAGCTGCCGCCGAGGGCGGTGGTCAGCGGGACGGTCGCGGCGGCGGCGAGGGAGGTGCCGGCGGCCAGGGCCATGGAGTAGAGGCCGGTCATGGTGCCGACGCGGTCGGGGAACCAGCGCTTGACGATGACCGGGAGCAGCACGTTGGTCAGGGCTATGCCGGCCAGGGAGAGGGCGCTGGCGGCGAGGAAGCCTGCGGCGCCGGTCGCGAACGGCCGGATCAGCAGGCCCGCGGCGACGGCTGCCATGCCCGCGCAGACGACGGTGGCCGGCCCGAAGCGGCGGGAGAGCCGGGGCGCGGTGACGCCGAAGACGGCGAAGCAGAGGGCGGGGACGGAGGTGATCAGTCCGGCGACGACGCCGCTCATGTGGAGGCCGGTACGGGTCTCCTCGAAGAGGGCGCCGAGGCTGGTGATGGCGGGCCGCAGGTTGAGGGCGGCCAGCACGATGGCGACGATGAGCACCGGACCGAGCCAGCTGGGGGCGGCGTGGGCCGCGTCCGGTCGGGGCTGCCCGGCGGAGCTTCGTACGGTGGCCGGGGGGCGGTTCTGGGTCTGGACGTCTTCGTCGGGCATTGGACCATCATAGAATCATGGGATGATTGATTGTCCAGTCGCTCCGTCGCGCCTCGAGAGGAAACCATGCCGCTGACCTCGCCCCGGAGATCCGCGCTCGTCGACCAGGTGATCGCCCAGCTGCGGAACCAGATCACTTCCGGCGAGTGGCCGGTCGGATCCCGCATCCCCACCGAGCCGGAGCTGGTGGAGCTGCTGGGCGTCGCCCGCAACACCGTACGGGAGGCCGTCCGGGCCCTCGCGCACAACGGGCTCCTCGACATCCGGCAGGGTTCGGGCACCTACGTGATCGCCACGAGCGAGCTGGCCGGGGTGATGCACCGGCGTTTCGCCGGGGCCGACCCGCGCCACATCGCGGAGCTGCGCTCGACGCTGGAATCCTCGGCGGCGCGGCTGGCCGCGGAGCGGCGGACCGAGCGGGACCTCGTGCAGCTGGACGCGCTGCTGGCGCGGCGCGAGGAGGCCTGGGAGGGCGGGGACGCGGAGCTGTTCGTGGCGGCGGACCTGAGCCTGCACATGGCGGTGGTGACGGCCTCGCACAACGAGGTGCTGGTCGAGCTGTACGCGGACCTCGGCGAACTGGTGGCCGACTGGCTGCGGGCGGACGTCGGCACCGAGCTGCGTCCCGCCGACCACGTGGACCACGCGCGGCTGATCGAGGCGATCCGGCGCGGGGACGCGGACGCGGCCGCTTCGGAGGCGGCGGGCTACCCCTTCGTCTGCCTGGGGAAGCAGTAGCGGAAGCCGGAGCGGCGCTCAGGCCCGCCGGTGGCTCACCCAGGCCGAGCGGACTTCCTTCCAGCAGCGGCCGGTGAGCTGCGTACGGCCGGCCGGGCCCAGGGCGACGGCGGCGCCGTCGCCGTCCAGGTCCCACCAGCGGTCGCACTCCACGTGCAGCCGCAGCAGGTCGGTCTCGGGGTAGCCGTTGTGGCAGTACGCCGTCACCTGTGAGCCCTCGATCCCGACGGCGCAGTCGGCGCCGAACAGTTCCGGCGTGGGGGTCGGCGCGGGCCGTACGGGTGGCTCGGCGGGGATCTCGGCGAGGTCGACGACGGCCGGGGCGCCCGCTTCGGGGCCGGGGGCCGGTTCGTGGCCTCCGGGCTGCGCGGCGGCCGGGGGGATCAGCAGTCCGGTCAGGACCACCGAGGTGACCAGCAGCGATACCGCTCGGCTCGGCCTCGCGCGCACGCTCGTACCTCCTCCCCGTAGCCGTCGGGCAGGTCCCGACGTGGTCAGTTTGCAGGCATCTGTCCTGGTTTTCGACTCGGGAAGATCCGGTCAGCCGCCGAAAATCCGATCGAACGGGGCCCGCAGACGAAAACGGCGGTGGCCGCGCCTCCCCGGGGGAAGACGCGGCCACCGCCGTACGGGGCGGGATGCCGGTCAGGCACCCATCGCGTGCAGACCGCCGTCCACGTGGACGATCTCGCCGGTGGTCTTCGGGAACCAGTCCGACAGCAGGGCCACGATGGCCTTGCCCGTCGGCTCCGGGTCGCTCATGTCCCACTCCATCGGGGAGCGCTGGTTCCAGACGTCCGCCAGGCCGGAGAACCCCGGGATGGACTTCGCGGCCATGGAGCCGAGCGGACCGGCCGAGACCAGGTTGCAGCGGATGTTCTGCTTGCCCAGGTCACGGGCGATGTAGCGGCTGGTGGCCTCCAGCGCGGCCTTGGCCGGGCCCATCCAGTCGTACTGCGGCCAGGCGAACTGCGCGTCGAAGGTGAGGCCGACGACCGCACCTCCCCGGCCCTCGGGGAACAGCGGCAGGCAGGCCATGGTCAGCGACTTCAGCGAGAACGCCGAGACGTGCATCGCGGTCGCGACCGACTCGAACGGCGTCTTCAGGAAGTTGCCGCCGAGGGCGTCCTGCGGGGCGAAGCCGATGGAGTGCAGGACGCCGTCGAGGCCGCCGAGCTCGTCGCGGACGAGGCCCTCCAGGCGGTCGAGGTGCTCCTGGTTGGTGACGTCGAGCTCGATCACCTTCACGGGCTTCGGCAGCTTGCGCGCGATGCGCTCGGTCAGCGTCGGGCGCGGCCACGCGGTGAGGATGACCTCGGCGCCCTGCTCCTGGGCCAGCTTGGCGGCGTGGAAGGCGATGGACGACTCCATCAGCACCCCGGTGATGAGGATGCGCTTGCCGTCGAGAATTCCGCTCATGTGATCAGTGACCCATGCCCAATCCGCCGTCAACGGGAATGACGGCTCCGGTGATGTACGCGGCGTCGTCGGACGCCAGGAAGCTCACGGCCGCCGCGATCTCCTCGGGCTGCGCGTAGCGGCCCAGGGGTACCTGGCCGACGATGCCGGCACGCTGCTCGTCGGTGAGCACCTTCGTCATGTCGGTGTCCACGAAGCCGGGCGCGACCACGTTGAAGGTGATGTTGCGCGAGCCCAGCTCACGGGCGAGCGAGCGGGCGAAGCCCACGAGCGCGGCCTTCGAGGCCGCGTAGTTCGCCTGTCCGGCCGATCCCAGCAGTCCGACGACCGAGGAGATCAGGACCACACGGCCCTTCTTGGCGCGGAGCATGCCGCGGTTGGCGCGCTTGACGACACGGAAGGTGCCGGTGAGGTTGGTGTCGACGACGGACGCGAAGTCCTCCTCCGACATCCGCATCAGCAGCGTGTCCTTGGTGATGCCGGCGTTGGCCACCAGCACCTCGACCGCGCCGTGCTTGTCCTCGATCTCCTTGTAGGCCTGCTCCACCTGATCGGAGTCGGTGATGTCGCAGCGCACCGCCAGGACGCCCAGCGAGGTGAGTGCCTCCGGCGGCTCGCCCGACCGGTACGTGATCGCGACCTTGTCGCCGGCCTGCGCGAACGCTCGGGCGATGGCGAGGCCGATGCCCCGGTTTCCTCCGGTGACGAGAACCGAGCGGCTCAACGGATCACCCTTTCGCTAGCAGTCTTGAATAGCGAAAACCTATAGGCCCCGTCCGGCATCCGGAGAATCGGGCTCCGACAGCGCCTTGCGACGGGCTCTGTCGGATCCCTACAGAAGCCGCGCGGACGCCAGGCGGACGGCGTGCGGACGTCGTTCCGAAGTCATGCCGTTCAAGGCCGCCTGCGGTCCGCCTTCGACAGTTCGCCGCACAGCTCGCGCAGCCTCGTGTCGCTGAGCACGCCCCGGTGCGCGAGGGTGTTCCGGCTGTGGACGAGAAGCCTCAGCAGAGCCGCGTCCTCCGCCGACAGGGCGAGGGATCCCAGGATGTGCGCCGAGAGCAGCCGCCCGACCTCCCACTCCAGGAAGGCCTGCTCCGGATGCTCGGACAGGTAGCCGCGGGACGAGGACCGGAACGCGGGATCGAGGACGAGAGCCTCCACCGGCCGGGTCAGATGCGTCATGGCCCGTACGGCCAGGCCGCTGCGGGCGTCCTCTATCCAGGGCAGGATCACGCGCTGCTGCGCCTGGGAGACCAGCGCGTCGAGCCGCGCCCGGGCCTGGGCCCGCGGTCCGGCGTGCCAGGCCGCCGGATGGACGCGCAGCCGCCCCTCCCACGCGGCGACCGCCCCTGTGGCCCACGCCTCACGCAGCCCCACGTCGGGTCTGCGCCGGGCGCCCGTCTGCGTGAGCCCCGCGGGGCAGTCCTCGGCCCTGGGGCCGGGCACGTCGGCGAGGGCGGTGGTCAGGGCTGCGAGCAGCGTGTGATCGGCTCCGTCCCACACCTCCGCGAGGCGTTGCGCCAGGGTGAGGTCCGGTCCGCTGACCTCCACCACCGTCTCGGCGCGGACCGTCCGTACGACCCGGTCGCGCAGGGCATCGCTCTCGTGGCGCGGGCCACCACGGAACCCGGCCGTGCGTGGGGTGACCACCATGGCGGTGTCCGAGCGTCCCACCGCGCCCCACCACCAGCGCACCGAGGTGTTGGCGACGTCCAGTCCCAGTTCGTCGGGAAGCCCGGCCGGCAGATCCCGCAGCCGGGCCGCGACGAACAGCAACGGACGCTCCCCCGGCGGCAGTCCGGCTTCCTTCACCGCGGCCGTCACCGCGTGGAAGACCCGCTGGATTCCGCTCCCGCGACCGGCCGGGGTGTCGCCCTCGGCCCAGGCGCGGATGCCGACGACGAGCTGCCGGCCGGGTTCGGCGGCGACCAGGCGGGACAGTGCCCGGTCCGGTTCGACCGACAGCTCCTTGCCCATGCGCTCCAGGAGGCTCGCCGCCGGACCGGCGTCCTGGAGGGCATCGCGCGTCTCGTGGCGGGGTCCCGGAGCCGTCGTCGTCGGCCAGCCCAGGTCGAAGCCGTCGTCATAGCCCTCCAGGTACGGCAGGTCGTCGTCGGGCCAGAACGCCGGCAGACCGGCTTCGGGCGGTCCCGCGGCCCGGTACGGGTCGACGACGCCGTCGGCCGCTTCCGGTTGCGCCGGCGCGGGTACGTCGAGCACCCGCGACGAGGCGAAGAGAGCCTCCGCGTAGAGCCGGTCGGCGCGCCCCTCGTCCACCAGACGGTCGGGCAGCAGCCACAGGCAGTTCTGCCCCGACGCGAGGTCCGCCGCGACGTCGTGGAGCTGGCCTCGCACCCCCGGGAGATCGGTGAGCTGCCACCGGCGGGGTTCACGGGCCTCCACCTCACCGCTCCTTGGCAGCCCAGGAGCGGACCGCCCGGTAGGTGACCGGCTCCACCGCGAATCCCCCCTCGACCTCGTCGAGCAGGCCGAGGTGGTCGAGCCGGACCAGCCAGCTGCGCGTCTCCTCCAAGGGCAGTTCCACCGCCGCCTCGACGTCGCCCCTGGGGAGGCCCTGGCCTTCCTCGACGTAGGCGGTCCACGCCGCGAGCAGCTCCAGGTCGCGCGGTGCGAGCCCCGACTGCTTGAGGTGGTGCTCGATGTTGGCCGGCTTCTCGATGGTCATCCTTATCCGTTCGAGGGCGCTGTCGAGCGTCGCACCGTGCTGGGCGACATCGGCGACGGCGACCTCCGTCCAGAGGGGCCAGCCGCCGGTGGCCGCGACCAGCCGGTCGCGGTCCTCCCTGGCCACGAACGGACACTCCGACCAGGCACGCAGTGAGTCCGTCGTCCAGCGGTCCGGGCGCAGCATCCGCAAGGAGAACTCCTCGCCCTCCGGGCCGCCGAGCACCTCCCCCACCCGCGCGGCGTCGGCCAGCACGATGGCGGAGCGGTTCTCCTTGCCGCCGCTGCGCCGTTCGGTGTGGGGCACCAGCTTCTCCCCGGCGGGTCCCGCGTGCTTCACGAGCAGCCGGAGCACGTCGCGGAACTCCTCGGCGGGGACGCCTCGCAGGTCGGCCGTCAGGACGTACGGCTTGCGCTGGTTGCGCAGCGTCTTGCCGAGGTCGCTGCCCTGGACGTGCTTGAGGATGACCACACCGCGCGACTGCGCGAACTTCTCGGCGGCCTCCAGCACCTGCTTGGGCCGGTGCAGCTCCGTGACGCCGACCACGCTGACCCCGGGCTGGGCCGCCTCGTGCAGCTGCCCTTCGGTCAGGGGGCTGTAGCGCTGGATCTGCTGTGGGTCCCGGCCGAGGATGCGTCGGGCCGACCGGGGGTTGTAGTCGTAGGGCAGGGTGAACTCGGTCTCCTGAAGCTCCAGTTCCAGTTCCTCGTGGGTGCCCAGCATGTTGACGACATTGGGGCTCCTGACGGCGAACCGGGAGTGGTCGCCGAGCTGGTAGAGCAGTCCGAGGCCCACCATCTCCGTCAGGAAGATCTGCACCTGCTTCACGCTGAGCGGTTCGAAACCCGCCGGCCATGCCTCGCGCGCCAGTTGGAGCAGCTCCCGGGGCGTGTAGTCGCCGCGGTAGCCGTCCTCCAGGCTGCGCAGGGCGATCACCAGGGCGAGGACCCGGTAGCGGTCCTCGAGGTTGATCGTGAAGCGCAGCCGCTCGGCGATGCGCCTGCGGACCGTCTCGGACGCCGCCACCTGCTGGACGTCGGCTTCGGTGATCCGCACCGGTCCGTCCGCGAAGTCGTACGGACGGGCGTGCAGGGTCTCCACCAGTTCCCGGCAGAAGATCTGCACGAGGTTGGCCTGGTAGTTGGTGATGGCGAGGATCCGCCAGACCAGTTCGGGCCGCTCGAAGGTATAGCCGAGAGCCGCGGTCGGCTCGGTGACGAGGCGGATGGCGGCCCCTTGCATGAGTGGTCCCACCAGCACGTCCGGTCCACCGTGCGCGGTCGACACGTTGGACAGGTGACCGAAGCGCTGCACCTGGTGCAGGCCGGCGAAGACGATCTTGAATCGGCGTTCGGTCTGTTCCATGAGCTGCTGAAACTGCATGACGTTGGGGAAGGTCGACTCGCTGCCCAGCTTGTACGCCCGACGCGAGTCCGTGTTCAGGAACGAGTCGGCCTCGTCGGCCAGGACCAGCAGCCGCCGGCTCTCGTCCGCGTCCAGCCAGGCGCGGATGCGCTTGACGACGATGTCCGGACCCGCGCGGTCGGACATCGTCTTGTCGAAGACGTTCTCGCGCTTGAGGGCCTCGACCAGCCTGCTCCAGATCTGCTCCGGTGCCTCCGCGTGTCCGATCTCGGCCTTGAGCAGGTCGAGGTAGACCGCGACGTTCTCGTCCGGCCTGCTGGGAAAGATCTCCGCGACGCGACGCAGGAGCGCCGACTTGCCCAGCTGTCGGCCGCCGTAGAGGAACATCCCGCTGTCCCGGCCCATCACCTCCCCCATCTCCTTGTCCCGCCCGTAGAAGACCTCCTGCGGGACGAGACCGGCGACGAAGGGGGTGTACGGGTTGTACGCGGCCCAGGGCAGGGTGACCCGCTGGAGCGAGCGGAAGGAGCCGGGCGCGCGGACGGCCATCCATCCCAGCACCGCCGGGTCGACGACCAGTGCCTGCTGGGCGTTCTTGCGCGCCGCGACCGCCAGCCCGCGGCGGCCCTCCACCCCCAGCGGATGCAGGTAGAGGATGATGTTGGCGCCGACGTCGGCGTCCTCGAGGTGCGCCAGCGGTCCGTCCGCGGGCTGCTCCTCCCAGATCAGCATGATCGTGTACGACGTCGCGCGAGAGCCGAGAGCCGCCACGTAGCCGGGCCGTTCCGCGACCCGTGCCTTGGCGCGGAACCGGCGCATGCCGTGGCCGCGCATGAGGCGCTCCGAGTTCAGCTGGCTGCTGGTCATCTCCAGGCCGAGCAGCCGCAGGACCTGCAGGATGTGCTGCTGCCAGTGACTGGTACGGCCCGGCTGGGTGCACAGGGCCTTCCAGGACTCCAGGCCCGCCTTGGCCGCCTGGGTCAAGGACGCGTCGCCACCGGCGCTGAACCGGTCGGCCCACCATGTGGCGTCCACACCGTCGCCACCGGCCTTCGGCGCTCCCGGGCCGGTGAGACCCGCCACGAAGTCCACGAGTTCCGACCCGTCGTCCTCCGGACGCTCCGGCAGGGCCTGCCGACTGGTCGCGAGCGCGAGGAACTCCTGCGCCGTGACGGTGTCGCCCTCTTCGATGAGCCGGGCGATCCGCTGGTGGTCCTCGGAGGTGAGCCGGAGGTCCGGATCCGTCCGGAGCCTTTCGAGGTCCTCCCGGAGCCGGTTGGTGGACTCGTGCACCAGGGCCTTGAGTTCGGTTTCCAGGGCCTCCAGGGATTCGAGGGCGAGGCGGTAGCGTCCCGATTCCTCGCCGTCGGCGAATTCCTGGAGCCGGCCGGTGAAGTCCCGCTCGATGTCGGGCGCGAGGTTGAGGTTGAGGGTACGGATCTGCGCCAGCAGGCCGGCGGCGGCGCGGTGCTTGTCGGCAAGCCTCTTGCGCCAGTCCTCGTACGACTGGGCGCAGCGGCGGGCCGCGCCCTCGACCCACTCGGCATAGGGGGAGCCGTAGGCCGTCGGGTCCTTCTCGATCGCTGTGACGAGGGCCTTTGCCAGGTGGAGGTCGCCCACCTCGACGTACCGCGCCAATGCGGTCTCAGGGTCTGCGGGCGCGAGGAGCGCGGCCATCAGACGTGCGGTCCGGGGGTTGTCGAGCGCGGGGCTGCCCGCGCTGTCGCGCGACAGGTCCGGCAGTGCGAGCAGGCAGTCGTCGGGCGGCAGGATCCCGCCGTCGGCCCGTAGCCGCTCGGCCCCGCCCTCGCGGTTCTGCACGT
Source organism: Streptomyces sp. NPDC003042 (assembly GCF_053591315.1). Taxonomy (NCBI): domain Bacteria; kingdom Bacillati; phylum Actinomycetota; class Actinomycetes; order Kitasatosporales; family Streptomycetaceae; genus Streptomyces; species Streptomyces sp. NPDC003042. Next base: position 221,091 of record NZ_JBSFTP010000002.1, on the reverse strand, counting down.
CGCCGGACAGCCACGCGCGCAGCACTCCGAGGGCGGCGCCGCCGACGCCGGGCAGGGGCCGTTCACCGTGCAGGTCCCGCAGGGCGGCGGACAGACCCGTCACCCCCGGCTCGCTTCCGAGGGCGGGGCGGGTGGCCGTACTCGCCGCCGCCGCTTTCATGACGAGTTCGCCGACGGACTTGCAGATGCCGAGCAGCTGGCGGAACGCACCGGCGGTGATCGGCTCCTTGGCCTGCTTCGGCGTACGGAACTGCGCGTCGGTCTCCTCGATGAGACTGCGCACCGCCCCTTCCCGCAGGAGCCGGTCTCCCATCTCGCGGAAGGCGGTGCTCTCACCGCCCTGCTCCGCCCACTGGATGACGCTGTTCAGCGCCTCGTGCAGCCGACCGGAGGGACCGAGAAGGTACTTCAGGACCTGGGAGGCCCGCTGGTACTGGGTCTTGCGGTGCGGCAGGTCGTCGAGGAGGCGCCGGGCGGTCGTGCCGATCTCCTCCCGGCTGCTGAGCTCCTGCTGGCTCGCGTCGGCCTGAAGGGTGCCGGGAACGAACGTACGGCCGTTGCGGACGGCGGCGACCGTGACGTTGAGGAGTTCCTGCCAAGGGGCAGTGAGCCCGGACGGCATGCTGAATCCGCTGACCAGGGGGTGCGCCCAGCGGGCGGTGAGGCCCGTCCGCAAGGCCGCCGCCAAGGCCACGAGGTACGCCTCGCGGTCGTGCGCGACGAGGTCGGCGTCGAAGTCGTGGGCGATCTGCACCGGGGTGGCGTCCGCGACCGAGACGCACGCGTACGCGGCATCGGTGAAGGCGAGGGCCCGCGACCGCACGGCGGGCTCGTCGGACGCGGCCGTCATCCAGTAGGCCTCGGCCATGCGTCCGTCGCGTACGAGCCGTGCCACCGGCGGGGGCTCGCCCGTCTCCCAGGGGGTTCGCGGGTCCCAGTCGGGTGCGCTGACGCCCTCCGGCCACGCCTCGTCGGCCGACCCGGCCCTCTCGGCCGGCTCGACCGCAGGGTCGAGCGTCTGCGCCGCAGCGGCCGGAAGGCTGTGCTCCGGTTCACCGGGGAGGTGGTTCCGCGTCGCCGTGCCGGACTGGACGGGGACCGGGCGGCGCTGCTCGGCGAGGGGGTCGGCCGGAGTCGTCCCGCCACGCCTCGGTTCGGGCACAGCCGGCGGTTCCTCGGTCGTGGGGGCGTCGACCTGCGGCGCCTCCGCGCGCCCGCCACCCATGCCGGACCCGGGCTCGGCCTCGACCGGCGGGCGCTGCGCCGGCGCCTGCGCCTCGTCAGCACCGTCCGTCCCGCCCGCGCGGCTGCCGACGCCCTCCTCGTCCTCCCGATCCTCCTCGGCAGGGCCCGCTTCTGCGGCGTTCCCCCGCGCCGGGACGGCTTCACGGACGTGCCCCGCCTTTTCCAGACCCGCGATCTCGGCCTGGACGCCCTGGAGCAGGCCGTCCAGGCTGGTCGCCTCGTCCTCGCCCTCGGCCAGGTCCAACAGCTCGATGTACGACTGCGCCTTGCGCCGCAGCGTCCTCAGCCGCTCGGCCCGGCTGTCGGCCAGGCGCTTCAACTCGGCTTCGATCTCCGTGTACCCCTGGTCCGGGGTCCACTCGCAGCCCTGTGCGACAAGTCGCCCGACCAGTTCCGCACGTTCGTCGCACCATGCGCTCAAGCCGACGGCCACGTCCTCGGGTGACCGGGGAAGGCGTCCCGCTTCCGCCTCGTCCGCGGCGGCGCGCAGGGCGAGCGCCAGACGCTCACCCAGCGCCTTGAGTCGCGCGAGGGCATCGGCTTGCGTGAACGCGCCGTCGGGCGGGGTCACCATCGGCGGGTCCTCATTCTCTTCAGTCACGTCCACATCGACTTCGGCCTCGAAGGTGCGACCGATTTCGTTGGCCCCGCGCGGCGGTTGCCGGTCCGCGGCGGCACGCAGTTCCTTTTCGTGCTGTCCGGCCAGGGCAGCGACCGGCAGGTGCTCGGCCTCCCGCGTGAGCATGCCGTACAGGGCGCAGCGGGCCAGGGGAGAAGGCAGCACCTCGAACATGGCGGTCAACTGCGTCGGCGTGGGGTCGTCCAGCACTTCCTTCGGGAAGCCGTACTCCCGCTCCAGCAGCCGCATCGCCCAGCCGAGACCGCAGAAGGCCATGCGGGCGAGCTGTGCGTGCTGCGCCTTGGTCAGCCAGACCCGGGTGGCCTTGACCTCGCGCCTGGCCGGGGACTGCGCCTCGGGCGCGGTCCGGTGTACGCAGGCTCTTCCGCGCAGGCAGTGATGGCGTGTCAGCAGCAGGCGGATCTCGGATTCCGTCAACGCCATTGCCCAAGACCGCAGTTCGCCACCCCCCATGTACATGGGGGCGATCATCTCACCTTCCCCCCACAAAGGTCCCTGTTTCATTCCGGTTCACCGGACCCATCGGGCGGCGGGCGACGCCGCGCGGTATTGGACTACGCCCGCACACCCCGCCGTGATTCACTTCCGATGCGAAGGAACCAAGCGGTACGACCCCAGCCAGAGAGAGTGAGGCCGCACGTGGTCCACGGAATCGATCCGTCTTTCACCGCGCTGCCCTTGCGGGCACTCGCCGACGCGGCGCTCGCGCGGGCCCGCGCGCTGGGTGCCGAGCACGCCGACTTCCGGCTGGAGCGGATCCGCAGCGCCTCCTGGCGGCTGCGGGACGCCAAGCCCTCCGGCGGCTCCGACACCACCGACCTCGGCTTCGCGGTCCGCGTGGTGCACGGCGGGAGCTGGGGCTTCGCCTCCGGAGTGGACCTGACCATGGACGCCGCCGCGAAGGTGGCCTCACAGGCCGTCGCCATGGCGAAGCTGTCCGCCCAGGTGATCAAGGCCGCGGGATCGGACGAGCGGGTCGAGCTCGCCGACGAGCCCGTGCACGCCGACAAGACCTGGGTCTCCGCCTACGACGTGGACCCGTTCGAGGTGCCGGACACCGAGAAGGCGGCGCTGCTCGCCGACTGGAGCGCCCGGCTGCTGGCGGCCGACGGCGTCGCGCACGTGGACGCCTCGCTGCTCGCCGTCCACGAGAACAAGTTCTACGCGGACACCGCGGGCACCTCGACCACCCAGCAGCGGGTACGGATCCACCCGCAGCTGACCGCGGTCGCGGTCGACGCCACCACCGGCGAGTTCGACTCCATGCGCACCATCGCCCCGCCCACCGGGCGTGGCTGGGAGTACCTGACCGGCACCGGCTGGGACTGGAACGCCGAGCTGGAGCAGATCCCCGACCTCCTCGCCGAGAAGATGCGGGCGCCGAGTGTGGAGGGCGGGCGCTACGACCTCGTCGTGGACCCGTCCAACCTGTGGCTCACCATCCACGAGTCCATCGGCCACGCCACCGAGCTCGATCGGGCGCTGGGCTACGAGGCGGCGTACGCGGGGACCTCCTTCGCCACCTTCGACCAGCTGGGCAAGCTCAGGTACGGCTCCTCGATCATGAACGTGACGGGTGACCGTACAGCGCCACATGGTCTGGCCACCGTCGGATACGACGACGAAGGTGTCGCGGCCCAGAGCTGGGACCTGGTCAAGGACGGCACGCTGACCGGCTACCAGCTGGACCGGCGGATCGCGAAGCTGACCGGCCTCGGGCGCTCCAACGGCTGCGCCTACGCCGACTCCCCCGGGCACGTGCCCGTCCAGCGGATGGCGAACGTCTCGCTCCAGCCGGATCCGGGCGGGCTGTCCACCGAGGACCTGATCGGGGGCGTCGAGCGCGGGATCTACGTGGTCGGCGACCGCTCCTGGTCGATCGACATGCAGCGCTACAACTTCCAGTTCACCGGGCAGCGGTTCTTCCGCATCGAGAACGGCCGGCTGGCCGGGCAGCTGCGCGACGTCGCCTACCAGGCCACCACCACCGAATTCTGGGGCTCGATGGAGAAGGTCGGCGGCCCGCAGACCTACGTGCTGGGCGGTGCCTTCAACTGCGGCAAGGCCCAGCCCGGCCAGGTGGCGTCCGTCTCGCACGGCTGCCCCTCCGCCCTCTTCCGAGACGTCAACATCCTGAACACCACCCAGGAGGCCGGCCGATGAGCACCCCTTCCGGACGTCGCGGCTCCAAGCCCCACGAGATCGTCGAGCGGGCGCTGGAGCTGTCCACCGCCGACGGCTGCGTCGTCATCGCCGACGAGGAGTCCAGCGCCAATCTGCGCTGGGCCGGCAACGCGCTCACCACCAACGGCGTCACCCGCGGCCGGACCCTGACCGTGATCGCCACGGTCGACGGCAAGGAGGGCACGGCCTCGGGGGTCGTCTCGCGCTCGGCCGTCACCGCCGCCGACCTGGAGCCGCTCGTACGGGCCGCCGAGGCGGCCGCGCGCGGGGCCGGTCCGGCCGAGGACGCCCAGCCGCTGGTCACCGGCACCCCGGCCTCGCCCGATTTCACCGACGCGCCGGCCGAGACCTCCTCGGCGGTCTTCGCGGACTTCGCCCCGGCCCTCGGCGAGGCCTTCGCCCGGGCCCGGGCGGGCGGCCGGGAACTGTACGGCTTCGCCAACCACGAGCTGGTCTCCACCTACGTCGGCACCTCGACGGGCCTGCGGCTGCGCCACGACCAGCCCAAGGGCACGCTGGAACTCAACGCCAAGTCACCGGACCGGCTGCGGTCGGCCTGGGCCGGCCGCTCCACCCGCGACTTCAAGGACGTGGACCCGACCGTGCTGGACGCGGAGCTCGCGGTCCGCCTCGGCTGGGCCGAGCGGAAGATCGACCTTCCGGCGGGACGGTACGAGACCCTGCTGCCGCCGACGGCCGTGGCCGACCTGCTCATCTACCAGATGTGGTCGGCGGCCGCCCGCGACGCGGTGGAGGGCCGTACGGTGTTCTCCAAGCCCGGCGGCGGCACCCGGATCGGCGAGAAGCTGGCCGCGCTGCCCCTGACCCTGCGCAGCGACCCCCACGCACCGGGCCTGGAGTCCGCGCCGTTCGTGATCGCCCACAGCTCGGGCGACGACGCCTCCGTGTTCGACAACGGCCTGCCGGTCCCGGCGACCGAGTGGGTCCGGGACGGCGAGCTGGCGCGGCTGACCACGACGCGGCACACCGCCGAGCTGACCGGGCTCCCGCTGGCCCCGGCGTTCGGAAACCTGATCCTGGACGGGGGCGGCGACAAGTCGTTGGAGGAGATGGTGGCGGGTACCGGGAGGGGCCTGCTGCTGACCTGCCTCTGGTACATCCGGGAGGTCGATCCGGCGACCCTGCTGCTCACCGGTCTGACCCGGGACGGCGTCTATCTGGTGGAGAACGGGCAGGTCACGGGGCAGGTCAACAACTTCCGGTTCAACGAGTCGCCGGTGGACCTGCTGTCGCGGGCCTCGGAGGCCGGCCGGACCGAGAAGACCCTGCCGCGCGAGTGGGGCGACTGGTTCACCCGGGCCGCGATGCCCGCGCTGCGCGTCCCGGACTTCAACATGAGCTCGGTCAGCAAGGGTGTCTGACCCACCTAGACTGAGCATTGCAATTTCAGACATCAAAGGAGTCGAGAGACCGTGACGGACATCGTCGACGAACTGAAGTGGCGTGGGCTCTTCGCCCAGTCCACCGACGAAGAAGCGCTGCGCAAGGCGTTCGCGGACGGTCCTGTCACGTTCTATTGCGGCTACGACCCGACCGCGGCCTCGCTGCACGTCGGGCACCTGGTGCAGGTCCTCACCATGCGCCGGCTCCAGCTGGCCGGGAACCGGCCGCTGGCGCTGGTCGGCGGGGCCACCGGACAGATCGGTGACCCGCGCCCGACCGCCGAGCGCACCCTGAACGACCCGTCGGTCATCGCGGAGTGGGTGAACCGGCTGCGTTCGCAGATCGAGCCGTTCCTGTCCTTCGAGGGCGAGAACGCCGCGGTCATGGTGAACAACCTGGACTGGACGGCGGGCATGTCCGCCATCGAGTTCCTGCGGGACATCGGCAAGCACTTCCGCGTCAACAAGATGCTGACGAAGGACTCGGTCGCCAAGCGGCTGGAGTCCGACCAGGGCATCAGCTACACGGAGTTCAGCTACCAGCTGCTCCAGGGCATGGACTTCCTGGAGCTGTACCGGCGCTACGGCTGCGTGCTCCAGCAAGGCGGATCCGACCAGTGGGGCAACCTGACGGCCGGCCTCGACCTGATCCACAAGGTCGAGCCGGACGCGGTCGTGCACGCGATGGCGACGCCGCTGATGGTCAAGGCGGACGGCACGAAGTTCGGCAAGACCGAGGGCGGGGCCGTCTGGCTCGACCCGGAGATGACCACGCCGTACGCCTTCTACCAGTTCTGGCTGAACGTGGACGACCGGGACATCTCCACCTACATGCGGATCCTGTCCTTCAAGTCCCGCGAGGAGCTGGAGGCGCTGGAGGCGCAGACCGCCGAGCGGCCGCAGGCGCGTGCCGCCCAGCGGGCGCTGGCGGAGGAGCTGACCACGCTGGTGCACGGCGCCGACCAGTGCGCCGCCGTGATCGCCGCGTCGAAGGCGCTGTTCGGCCAGGGCGAGCTGACGGAGCTGGACGAGGCCACGCTGGCCGCGGCCGTGTCCGAGCTGCCGCACGCCCGGGTCACGGAGCTCGGCCCGGTCGTGGACCTGCTCGCCGAGACCGGCCTGGTCGCGAGCAAGTCCGCCGGGCGCCGGACCGTGAAGGAGGGTGGCGCCTACGTGAACAACGTGAAGGTCACGGCCGAGGACGCGGTCCCCGCCAAGGAGGACCTGCTCCACGGGCGCTGGCTGGTGCTGCGCCGCGGCAAGAAGAACCTGGCCGCGGTGGAGATCACCGGCTGAGCGAAGCCTGCGACGCACGGCGAAGGGGCGGGCGAGGACGATGTCGTCCTCGCCCGCCCCTTCGTCGTGGCCGCGCCGGTCCGGCCGGTCAGGCCGTACGTCTTTTGCCTTTCAGCGCCATGTACGCCATGTCGCCCAGCCCGACGATCAGGACCGCTCCGGCCAGCTGCAACAGGTGGCGGATCCAGTCGATGCCCCGGGTCTCGTTGACGCCGATCCACGTGGCGACCGCGTTGCCCAGGACGCCGCCGATGATGCCGAAGATCACGGTCAGCCAGAGCGGCTGGTGCTGTCTGCCCGGGAGGATCGCCCGGGCGATGAGGCCGAGTACCAAACCGACGATGATCGCCCACAACCAATGCATGTCGCCTCCTCAAGGCGCGATGTGCGCATGTCAGGCCAGTCTCGGCCCGGGCGCAACTCCACGCATGTCGGACTCGCCCGTTCAGGGGGCACCCGCTCTCCTGACCGCCGGCGGGGCGGCGTACCGTGGAAGGGCCGGGACCGGGGAGTGTCCGGTGCGGTGGATCGGCGGATCGGGTGGTGGAGCATGCTGCGGACGAAGCGGAACCGGGCCGAGGTCTTCCGGATCACCGGGGCGCGCATGGGCCTCGCGGAGGATGTGCGGGGACGGCAGCGCCGGTACGTGATCTCGATGGTCGTCAGGACCCTGTCGGTCATCGCGACGGTGGTCCTGTGGAACGTGCAGCGCCCCGTGGCGATCGTGACGCTCGTCGTCGGCGCCCTGCTGCCCTACGTCGCCGTGGTCATCGCAAACGCGGGGCGGGAGTCGGCGCCCTCGCTGCCGTCGGCCTTCGTGCCCACCCCTGTGCACCCGGCACTGGAGCCGGGAAACCTCAAGAAAAGCTCAGATCAATCATGAAGTTCCGGTGCACCGTACCGGGTCCTGCGTGACATACTGCCTACGCGCTCCGCATCCCCCGTCGGAGCGACGGACCGACGCCGGGCAGCTCCCCCCGTGGCTGCCCGGCGTCGCCCTTCCGTTTGTAGGGTTGAGGCCGTGAACTCCCCTGATGCGAACGCCCCCGACACCGCTTCCGCCGCCGCCCCCACCTGCTCCGCCAAGGGCTGCCGTGACGCGGCGGTGTGGGTCCTGGCGTGGAACAACCCGAAGCTGCACACGCCGGAGCGGCGCAAGACCTGGCTGGCATGCGAGGAGCACCGCGAACACCTCTCCCAGTTCCTGGGGGTCCGCGGTTTCCTCAAGGACGTCGTGAAGCTCGACGAGTGGGTCCAGCCGGAGGGCTCGGAGCGCCTCTGAACCCCGGTCGGCCGCTCAGCCGACCGGCCGACCGGCCGCTCAGCCCCTCGGCCGCCTCGGCCGCCTCAGCCGCCGATCGCCGACATCGGGCGGTCGGGCTGCAGGAAGGACGGGTCGTCGAGGCCGGATCCGGCCTTCTTGCCCCACATCGCGACCTTCCACAGGCGGGCGATCTCCTCGTCGGGGGCGCCCGAGCGCAGGGCGGCCCTCAGGTCGGACTCCTCGGTGGCGAAGAGGCACGTACGGACCTGGCCGTCGGCCGTGAGCCTCGTACGGTCGCAGGCGCCGCAGAAGGGGCGGGTGACCGACGCGATGACGCCGACGGTGGCAGGGCCGCCGTCGACCACCCAGCGCTCGGCCGGGGCGGAGCCGCGCTCGTCGGCGCCTTCCTCGGTGAGGGTGAAGCGGGTGCGCAGGGACTGCAGGATGTCCCCGGCGGTGATCATGCCGTCGCGCTTCCAGCCGTGCTGGGCGTCGAGGGGCATCTGCTCGATGAAGCGGAGCTCGTACGCGTTCTCCACGGCCCAGGCCAGCAGGTCGGGGGCCTCGTCGTCGTTGAGCCCCGGCATCAGGACGGCATTGACCTTGACCGGGGTCAGGCCGGCCTCGCGGGCGGCGGCCATGCCGTCGATGACGTCCTTGTGGCGGTCGCGGCGGGTGAGGGTCTTGAACACCTCGGGGCGCAGCGTGTCGAGCGAGACGTTCACCCGGTCCAGGCCGGCGGCCTTGAGGGCCTGGGCGGTGCGCTTGAGGCCGATGCCGTTGGTGGTCAGCGACATCTGGGGGCGGGGCTCCAGGGCCGCGCACTGTTCGACGATGCCGACGATGCCGGGCCGCAGCAGCGGCTCTCCGCCGGTGAAGCGGACCTCGGTGATCCCGAGCCGGGTGACGGCGATGCGGATCAACCGGACGATCTCGTCGTCGCTCAGCAGGTCCGACTTGCCCAGCCACTGCAGGCCCTCTTCGGGCATGCAGTACGTACAGCGCAGATTGCACCGGTCGGTGAGCGAGACGCGCAGGTCAGTGGCCACGCGGCCGTAGGTGTCGAGAAGCACTGTGGGCCCCCTCCCCTGTCCGGTTCTGTAGAGGTTGCGCGGCCGCGGATACGCGGATGCGCTGCGTTCGAGCCTACGCGACGCCTGTGACATGTAGGCGGGCCCGAAGGAACGAGACACGGCGTGGCCGCGTCGTAGAGAACTACGACGCGGCCACGCCGGGTGTTCGTCCCAACTCGATGAATCAGATCAGTGCGCCCCTGTTCCGGTGAGGGAGCGCACCTCCAGCTCGGCGAACTTCTCCGGGTCGGCCTTCTCCTTGGACAGGACCGTTCCCAGCCAGCCGAGGAGGAAGCCGAGCGGGATGGAGATGATGCCCGGGTTCTCCAGCGGGAACCAGTAGAAGTCGGCGTCCTTGAACATCGACGTGGGCTTGCCGGAGACGACCGGCGAGAAGAGCACCAGGCCGACCGCCGAGATCAGGCCGCCGTAGATGGACCACAGCGCGCCCTGGGTGGTGAAGCGCTTCCAGAAGAGGCTGTAGAGGATCGTCGGCAGGTTGGCGGAGGCGGCGACCGCGAAGGCGAGGGCGACCAGGCCGGCGACGTTCAGGTCGCGGGCGAGGGCGCCGAGGCCGATGGCGACGGCGCCGATGACCACGGTGGACCAGCGGGCCGCGCGCACCTCCTCCTTCTCGGTGGCCTTGCCCTTGCGGATGACGTTGACGTAGAGGTCGTGCGCGAAGGACGAGGAGGAGGCGAGCGTCAGTCCCGCGACCACCGCGAGGATGGTGGCGAAGGCGACGGCCGAGATGACCGCGAGCAGGATCGCGCCGCCGGTGGAGTCGGCGCCGCCGCCGATCTCCTGGGCGAGCAGCGGGGCCGCGGTGTTGCCTGCCTTGTTGGAGGCCAGGATGTCGGCCCGGTTGAGCAGGGCGGCGGCGCCGAAGCCGAGGGCGATCGTCATCAGGTAGAAGGCGCCGATGATGCCGATGGCCCAGTTCACGGACTTACGGGCGGCCTGGGCCGTGGGCACGGTGTAGAAGCGGATCAGGATGTGCGGCAGGCCCGCGGTGCCCAGGACCAGGGCGATGCCGAGCGAGATGAAGTCCAGCTTCGTCGTCGAATCCATGCCGTATTTCAGGCCCGGCTCAAGGAACTTGACGCCCTGACCGCTGTTCTCGGCGGCCTGGCCCAGCAGCGCGGAGACGTTGAAGTCGAACTTCAGCAGCACCAGGAAGGTGATGAGCAGGGCGCCCGCGATCAGCAGCACCGCCTTGATCATCTGGACCCAGGTGGTGCCCTTCATCCCGCCGATGGTCACGTAGACGATCATCAGTACGCCGACCAGCGCGACGACGGCGACCTTGCCGCCGTCGCTGGTGATGCCGAGGAGCAGCGAGACGAGCACGCCGGCGCCGGCCATCTGGGCGAGCAGGTAGAAGATCGAGACCACGATGGTGGAGGTGCCGGCGGCGGTCCGTACGGGCCGCTGGCGCATCCGGTACGCGAGGACGTCGCCCATCGTGTAGCGGCCGGAGTTGCGCAGCGGCTCGGCGACGAGCAGCAGGGCCACCAGCCAGGCGACGAGGAAGCCGATGGAGTAGAGGAAGCCGTCGTAGCCGAAGAGGGCGATGGCTCCTGCGATGCCGAGGAAGGACGCGGCGGACATGTAGTCACCGGAGATGGCGAGGCCGTTCTGGAAGCCGGTGAACTGGCGGCCGCCGGCGTAGAAGTCGGCGGCGTCCTTGGTCTGGCGGCCGGCCCAGATCGTGATGATGAGGGTGGCGACGACGAACAGGCCGAACAGGGTGATGATCAGCGGCCGGTGGTCGGCGGCTCCGGCGGCGACCGTCAGGTGCGGGACCGTGCTCATTCTCCCGCCTCCATCCGCGTCTTGATGGCCGCGGCCTTCGGGTCGAGCTTGGCGGCGGCGTGGCGCGAGTACAGCCAGGCGATCAGGAAGGTCGTCGCGAACTGGGCGAGTCCGAGGACGAGGGCGACGTTGATGTTGCCGAAGAGCTTGGTCCCCATGAAGCCGCCCGCGTAGCTGGACAGCAGGACGTAGAGCAGGTACCAGGCGATGAAGGCCACGGTGAGGGGGAAGGCGAAGGAGCGGTAGGAAGTGCGCAGTTCGGCGAACTCGGGGCTCTGCTGGACGCGCGTGAACTCTTCGGCCGTGGGACTCGCCGGAGTCGGTCCCGCGCCGCCCTGCGGCGGCGCTGCTTCGGTGGTCACGGGGGACTCTCCTTGTGACGCGGGTGCGGTGGGGACGACGGACAAAACAACCTCCGTGTGGGGGACGGTGGTGCCGATCCCCCTGTCAACGGCACGGCCGACGTGTCAGGACGGTTCAACACCCACTGTGTCTTTGGAAACTCATTCCTCGAACTGATGGCGCTGAGGGGAACAGCGGCGCTAGGTTCCCGTGTCATGAACCCGTCCGGCGCAACCGCGTCAGGGCGGCTTTTTCACGGATGATGTGGAGAACCCATGGCGCATCTGGGGTCACGTTCCGCCCGGAAGCACAGTCGTATCGCCATACCGGTCGGCCTGGCGCTCACCGCCTCGCTCGCCTTCCTGCCCACGGTCGCGGCCTCCGCCGCTCCGCTCGGCAACACGGCGGACCCGGCGGCGGCCTCGCAGCCCAGCACCTCCGGCCCGAAGCTGTCGTACGTGGCGAACCTGAACGCGTACGCCACGGTGACGGCGGCGAAGAAGGCCATCGAGCGGGCCGGCGGAACGGTGGTGACGTCCTATGAGCAGATCGGGGTCGTCGTCGCACATTCTCAGAACCCGGAGTTCGCGAAGCAGCTGCGAACCCAGCGCGGCCTGTTCGTGTCGGTCGGTGCCACTCGTACGGCCCCGCTCCAGACGGTGCAGACCAAGGAAGAGGGCACGACCCAGCAGCTGAGCGCGGCGGACGCCGCCAAGGCCGCGGCGGAGGCCGGGCCGGGGCAGGAGCCGCTGGAGCCCAACCAGTGGGATCTGCGGACGATCAAGGCCGACGAGGCTCACAAGATCAACGATGGCAGCCTCGACGTCACGGTGGGCATCATCGACACGGGTGTCGACGACACCCACCCCGATCTCGCCCCGAACTTCTCCAAGGAGCAGTCGGCCAACTGCGTGGGCGGCGTCGCTGACACATCGGAGGGCGCCTGGCGCCCGTACGCCGACGGCAGCGACCACGGCACGCACGTGGCCGGCACCATCGGCGCCCCGCGCAACGGGATCGGCGTCAGCGGTGTCGCGCCCGGCGTGAAGATCTCCGCGATCAAGGTGAGCGAGCCCGCGACCAGCCTCTTCTTCACCGAAGCGGTCGTCTGCGGCTTCATGTTCGCCGCCGAGAAGGGGATCGAGGTGACCAACAACAGCTACTACGTCGACCCCTGGTACTTCAACTGCAAGACGGACGACGACCAGAAGGCGCTGGTGGAGGCCCTCGCCCGGGCGACCAAGTACGCCGAGCGCAAGGGTGTGCTCAGCGTCGCCGCGGCGGGCAACTCGAACATGGACCTGGCCGCCGACTCGCTCGTCGACGACTCCAGCCCGAACGACACCACCCCGGTGCCGCGCACCATCGACCCGAGCGTCTGCCTGGACCTGCCGACGCAGCTTCCCGGCGTGGTCACGGTCACCTCGACCGGTGACAAGGGTCTGCGGTCGTACTTCTCGAACTTCGGTCTGGGGGTCGCGGACGTGGCCGCCCCCGGCGGCGACAAGTGGCAGGTCCCGGCCACCCCGGACGCCAACGGCCGCGTGCTGTCGACCATCCCGGGCGGCTACGGCTACAAGCAGGGCACCTCGATGGCCGCCCCGCACGTCGCCGGTGTCGCGGCTCTGCTGAAGAGCGCGCACCCGTCGGCGACGCCGTCGCAGCTCCAGGCGATGCTGAAGGGCCAGGCCACGAAGACGGCCTGCCCGACGCAGATCTACAACGCCGCGGGCACGCTGGTCGACGCCACCACCTGCGAGAGCAAGTGGGGTCAGACCGGCTACTACGGCCACGGCGTGGTCGACGCGCTCAAGGCCGTGAAGTAGGACCGTATAGCGTCACATGTGAGATTGCGTCAAGGAATGTGAAGGGGCCGGGCGGGATGTTCTCCGCCCGGCCCCTTCTCTTCGTACGGCGGAACGTCAGGGCGTGATCATCACCTTGAGGGCGCTGCGGTCGTCCATCGCGCGGTAGCCGGCCGGGACCTCGTCCAGGGACACGGCCCGGTCGAAGACGGGCGCCGGATCGATCGCGCCGCTGAGCACGTCCTCCAGCAGCTCCGGGATGTACGCGCGGACCGGTGCCACGCCACCGCGCAGTGTGATGTTGCGGTCGAACATGACGCCGAGGTCGAGACCCGTGCCGCTGCCGTGCGGGACGCCGACGTAGCCGATGGCCCCGCCGTCGCGGGTGATGTTCACTGCCGTCCGCATCGACATCTCGGTGCCGACCGCCTCGATGACCGCGTGGGCGCCCTGGCCGCCGGTGAGCTCGCGAACGGCCGCCTCCGCCGCCTCGCCGCGCTCGGAGACCACGTCGGTGGCTCCGAAGAGCTTGGCGATGTCCGTACGGGCGGCGTGGCGGCCCAGGGCGATGATCCGATCGGCCCCGAGCCGCTTGGCCGCCAGTACGCCGCACAGCCCGACCGCGCCGTCACCGACGACGGCGACCGTGGAGCCCTTGCGCACGCCCGCGCCCAGTGCCGCGTGGTGCCCGGTGCCCATGACGTCGGACAGCGCGAGCAGGCCGGTCAGCAGGTGGTCGTCGGAGACCGCCTCGGCGGGCAGCTTCACCAGCGTGCCGTCGGCGTGCGGGACCCGGACGGCCTCGCCCTGGCCGCCGTCGTGTCCGACGGAGCCCCAGAAGCCGCCGTGCGCGCAGGAGGTGTAGAGGCCTTCGGTGCAGTAGTCGCAGGTGCCGTCGGACCACATGAAGGGGGCGACGACGAGGTCGCCGGCGCGCAGGCCGGAGACGGCGGGGCCGGTCTCCTCGACGACGCCGAGGAACTCGTGGCCGATGCGCTGACCGGGCTGACGCGCGGCCTCGCCCCGGTAGGCCCACAGGTCGCTGCCGCAGATGCAGGCACGGAGAACGCGGACGACGGCGTCCTCGGGGCGCTGGATCGCGGCGTCGGGCACCTCCTCCACGCGTATGTCGTGCGGGGCGTGGATGACGGTGGCGCGCATGGTGGTGCAGTCCTCCGGGTCGAAGTGGTCAGCCGTGGCCTGGTGCGGCGTGGCCGGGTCCGCCTTGTGTGGCTTCCCCACCGTACGCCTGCGGCCCGGCGGTCACGCCCGTGGCCAGGAGGTACTGGGCGGCCACGTAGGTGGCCATGATCCAGAAGTCCGGGCGGGGCAGCTGGGGCCAGGCGGCGACCCCGGTGGCGATGAGCGTGTCGGAGAGCAAGAACAGCGCCCCGCCGGTCCCGGCCCGCAGGCCCAGGGAGCCGGAGCGGAAGGCCATGGCGGTGAGCAGCAGGCTGTACCCGGCGACGGGGATGCGCAGGTCCGCCGGCAGGTCGGCCCACAGCAGGGCGACGGTCCCGACCAGGGCGAGGGCGTACGCGCCGCCGAGCAGCGGGTTCGCGGCCCGCTTGCCGAAGCGGACGAGGTAGCAGACGTGCCCGGCGGCGAAGGAGCCCATGCCCAGGAGGAAGGCGGGCTCGGCGTCGAAGAGCAGGGCGAGGTCTCCGCCCCAGCCGAACAGCAGGGCGGCGACCAGCAGCCGGGGCGCGCGGCGGGCTGCCCCATGGCGGACGACGACGTGGGCGACGAGCAGCGGCATCAGCAGCGGCTTGGCGATGACGTGGCCGAGGTGCCAGTCGGCGAGCAGTGAACCGAGGTCGGCGGCGGTGGCGACGGCGAAGGCGCCGAGCAGGAGCCGGGCCGGGGCGCCGGTTCCCGCGCCCGCGGGGCGGCCCCAGGAGGGCGTACGGGACGCGGTGGCGCTCACGCGGCGTGCTCCGGGGCCGTGTTGGCGGCGGGTGCCGACGGGGCCGACGGGGCCGCCGGAGCCGGGGGCTGCCAGCCGGGGCCGCCGAAGACCCGTCCGGCGCGCTCGCGCCAGCTGGTGGCGGCCCGGACGTCGCGGGCGATGGCGACGTACTCGTGGGTGGCCACGCGCAGCGGGTTGTAGGTGCTGATGTTCTTCGTCAGCCCGAAGACGGGCTTGTCCTCCTCCCCCACCCAGGAGCGGAAGACGCGGTCCCAGATGATCAGGATCCCGCCGAAGTTGCGGTCCAGGTAGCCGCCCTGGGAGGCGTGGTGGACGCGGTGGTGGGAGGGGGTGTTGAAGACGTACTCGATGGGCCGGGGCAGTGTGCCGATGCGCTCGGTGTGGATCCAGAACTGGTAGACGAGGTTGACGGAGTAACAGAAGGCGACGGCGGCCGGGTGGACGCCGAGGGCGATCATCGGCAGGTAGAACGGCCAGGAGGTGGCGCTGGTCCAGGGCTGGCGCAGGGCGGTCGTCAGGTTGAACTTGCGGCTGCTGTGATGGATCACATGGCAGGCCCACAGAATGCGGATGACATGGTGGCCGCGGTGCTGCCAGTAGTAGAGGAAGTCCTGCGCCAGCAGCATCAGCAGGAGGGTCCACCACAGGACGGGAACGCGCAGCGGCGTCAGCTCGTAGACGGCGGTGTAGATCGCGACGACCGGGATCTTCCAGAGGATGTCGAAGCCGATGCTGCCGAGCCCCATGGTGACGCTGGTGACGGCGTCCTTGGTCTCGTACCCCGCGGCGTCCTCGTCGGGATGGATCCGATAGCTCACCAGCTCCACGACGGTGAGCAGCACGAAGGCGGGTATGGACCACAGCACCACATCGGGCAGGTTCGGCATGTCCAGCACCATAGAGGCGCCTTCGGGCCGCCGCTAGAGGTTGTTACCGATCGGTATCCGACGGGGTCACCGCCGAAGTTACCGCTGGTACGCACACAGCTCGCGCGACGCCGGGACCGGCCCCGGCCGGGACGGCTCGCCTCCCTCCGGCGAGCCGTCCCGGCGGGAGGCGCGGGTCACCAGACGCGGACCGAGGCGCCGCGGGCGAAGGCCGGGCTGGTGGCGGTTGGCGGGACTTCGGTCAGGGGGACGGCGATCTCCGAGACCAGGGGCCCGTGCTGGGCGGCCACCGCGTCCAGCAGGGTGAGGTCGAAGCCGTAGACGCGGGCCGCGTTGCCGCCGACCATGGCCGCGACCTCCGCGGGCGGCAGGCCCGCATAGGCGATGCGGAGGCCTTCGCGGGAGAAGGGGGTGGTGCCCTCGTCGTGGGGGAAGTCGCTGCCCCACATGATCTTGTCGAGGCCGATCCGCCCCCTCAGCGGGACCTCGTGGGGGCGCATGAAGCTCGCTCCGACGAAGCAGTTGTCCCGCCAGACCTCGCTCGGCCCCTTGCCCATGGAATCCGCCAGGCCCGCACCGAACTTGGCCTCCGCCGTGGCCGACGCCGCGACCAGGCGGCCGTGGTAGTAGTCCAGCATCTCCAGCACGCCGGGGATCCAGCCCGATCCCTGCTCCGTGAGGACCAGCTTCAGGTCCGGGTGGCGGCGGAAAGCACCGCCGAATATCAAATGCCACAGTGCACGGTGTGAGAACCATGTGGTCTCCACCATGAAGACGGCCCGCGCCGCCGGCTCCTCGCCCAGCGGCGGCGACGCCGAACCCCCGTGGTGGTTGACCGGGACCTCCAGCTCCGCGCAGACCGCCCACAGCGGGTCGTACACGGCCGAGTAGAGCTCCGGGATGCCGCTGCCGGGCGGGGTGCCCGGCAGGAGGATCCCGCCGGTGAGCCCCGCCTCCTTCGCGCGGCGGACCTCCCGGGCGGCCTCGTCCACGTCGTTCAGCAGGATCTGCGCCACGCCCGCCCGCCGCCCGGGGGCCCGCGCGCAGAAGTCGGCCAGCCAGCGGTTGTGCGCCCGCAGCCCCGCCCAGCGCAGTTCGAACTCCGCGGCCGTCGGCACGGGGGCCATCAGCGAGGCGCTCGGGAAGAAGGGCGGGATGGTGTTCGGGAAGAGGACTTCCGCGACGATGCCGTCCGCTTCCAGCTCCGCCAGCCGCCGGGCCGAGTTCCAGTTGAGGTCGGCGGTGTCGGCGAGGAGGTCCTCGTACGGGTTGACGTACGAGGCCGCCCAGGCGTCGAAGGCGTCGTGGTGGCGCTTCTCCAGGTACGGCTTGTAGTCCAGCAGGTCGGCCCCGGCGTGGCAGTCCGCCGAGATGACCGTGTAGCGCTCGGGCACGCCGGTCATCCGGACACCCCCAGCACCGGGAAGTCGTGGCCGGTCAGCCAGTGCCTGCCCGCCTCGCGGGAGCGCGCCCAGGAGGCCTCGACCGCCGCCTGGTCCGCGCTCTGGCCCAGCTCGGCCGGGGTGGGGCCGATCCGGCGGGCGATCGGGGCGAGCCGCTCGGTGTCGAAGCCGAAGACGTCCGCCGCCGCCAGCCCGAGCATGCGCCGGGTCTCGGCGACCGGGATGTCGTGGAAGGTGTTCCTCAGCCAGTTGCGGGTGTCGGGCCAGGTGCCTTCCGGGTGCGGGAAGTCAGAGCCCCACAGGATGTTGTCCACGCCGATCTCGTAGCGCTGGGCGAGTTCCCGGCGCTTGGTGTTCGTCGCGCAGATGAAGACCTGGCGGTCCAGGTACTCGCTCGGCGGGCGCCCCAACTCCTCGAACGGCGACAGTTTCTTGCCGCCGTGCGCGCCGAGGTAGAGCCGGTCCATGAACCACAGCTGGTTCGGGAGCCACCAGCAGCCCGACTCGGCCACGCCGAACTTCAGGCCCGGGTGCCGTTCGAAGACCCCCGACCAGAGCAGGAACCACAGCGGGCGGGCCGGCCACCAGGTCACCTCTGAGACGAAGATGCCGAGGTGGTCCCCGTACTCGTGGCGCGGCGAGGACCCCGAGTGGGTGACGATCGGCATCCGCGTCTCGGCCGCCGCCGCCCAGACGGGGTCGTAGCGGCGGTCGTGGTACGGCGCTTTGTCCACCCACATGGCGGGGATCATCAGCGCGCCCAGCCCGGACTCCTTGGCCCGGTGGATCTCCGCGACCACTTTCGACGGCTCGCCCGTGATGGGGAGCAGGGCGACGCCGCAGTGGCGCTCCGGGTTCCTGGAGACGAACTCCGCCAGCCACCGGTTGTGGGCCTGCGCGCCCGCCATGCCCAACTCGGGGTCCTGGTCGCCGGACAGGCCCAGGCCCACTCCGAAAGGGGCCGCGGTCTGGCTGTCGACGGCGTCCGCGTCGGGGAAGACGACCTCGGCGGCCACGCCGTCGCCGTCGAGTTCCTTCAGTCGCTGTCCGGTGTCCCAGCCGCCCTTGAGGCCTTCCTCGTGGTCGTGGAACCACTTCTGGGCGAAGGCCTCGTTGCGGACGCCGAGACGGGTGGCCTCCTCCCGGCGGGCGTCGCGCTGACCGAGGAACTCGTCGAACTGCCGGTGGAAGCGGGAGTCGAGGTACGGGCGGTACCGCTCCGTGGGGAGGCCGGCGTGGCAGTCGGAGGAGATGATCAGGTACGGATCCGCGTAAGGGTTCGCGGCCGAGTTCACGGCCGGGTCTGCGGACGGGTCTGCGGACGGGTCTTGTGCATGCGTGTCAGGCACGGCGGGCCCCTCAGTCGAGGATGAAGCTTTCCAGGTAGGCGGGGTTGGCGCGGTCGAGCATCGACCGCGACCGGGCGCGGATCTGCCGGTCGCTGTGCTCGCTCGCCGGGAGCATCCAGAAGCGGTCGGCGCGGATGCCGTCGACGACGTGCTCGGCGACCTCCTCGACCGGGGTGAAGTTCACCTCGTGGCCGGCCTGCTTCATCGCGGCCTCGTACTGGTCGAGGCTGCGGTACGGGGACCTGCGCGGCCGCTGCTTCGCGTAGCGCTCGGGCCGGTTGCGGTGGGACTCCCACAGGCCGGTGCGCAGCATGTGCGGTCCGGGGAAGAGGACGGAGGCACCGACGGCCGCGCCCTCCGCCTTGAGGTGGGCGTACAGCGACTCGGTCATGGTGACCACGGCCGCCTTGGTGACGGCGTAGACGGAGGCGGTGGGCAGCGGGGCGATGCCGCCGTCGCCGGAGGAGGTGTTGACGACGTGGCCGGGGAGGCCGTCGGCGATCATGCGGGGGACGAAGGCCTGGATGCCGTGGAAGACGCCCCAGACGTTGACGGAGAAGGCCCACTTCCAGTCGTTGGGCTCGTGCTCCCACATCCGGCCTTCAGCGCCCGAGCCCACGCCCGCGTTGTTGCACAGGACGTGTACGGCGCCGAAGGTGTCGTAGGCGGCGTCGGCGAGGGAGAGGACCGAGTCACGGTCGCCGACGTCGACGAGTTCGGCGAGGACCTCGGCGCCGTCCGCGGCGAGTTCGCCGGCGGCCGCGCGCAGGGCGTCCTCCTCCACGTCGGCGAGGACCACCTTCAGCCCCTCGGCGGCGAAACGGCGCGCCATGGCGAGGCCGATCCCGCCGGCGGCGCCGGTGACGACGGCCACCTGGCCCGGTTCGAGTCGCATGTCAGACGCTCCTCTCGGGCGGCCCGTCCAGGATCTGCATCGGGTCGTCGTAGCGCTGGTGGATGTAGGGGAGCAGGGCCTGGGCGCTGACCCGCTCGACGGCCTTGCCCTTCTGGTCGGTGGTCTTCTCGCCGATGGTGATCTCCACGATCCGGCGGACGGGGAGGTCGGCGACGGGGTCGAACATGGACTCGCGCAGAACAATGTCACCCGTGATGTGTTCGAGTTTTCGGACCTTCTCGTTGCGCGTGCAGTGCACGAGCACCGGGTCCCCGTCGAAGCCCGAACCGTCCACGGCCGGGAGGAACTTGAAGTAGAAGTCCGTCTTCCGGGCCGGCTCGGGCAGCGGCAGCGCGCGGTCCACCGCCCCGCGCACCTCGACGAAGGCGATCCCGTGCCGGGCGAGGGCGGCCCGTACGACGAGTCCGTCGCGCTCGACGGTGACCTCGCCCAGCTTCTTCGGCTCGCCGAAGACCTCACGGCCGCCGATCAGGGCGCGCTCGTGGGTCATCGGCATGACCAGCGGGTACCAGCCCTCGACGCCGCCGTGCCGGGCGGCGACGGCCACCGAGCCGGCGCCGAGCGGGTAGCCGGGCAGGTCGACCTTGCTGATGTTGGCCCGTACGAGGGGCCGTTCGGCGGGCTTGAGCGGCGGAGGAAGGACCGCCGCCACCACGTCCGGGTCGCTCTCCCAGACCGCGACCACCCCGGTGGACCAGATGTCGGGGAGCTGGGAACTCTTCTCGCGCGACGCCGCGATCTCGGCCTCGGTCCGCGCTCCGTACCGTACGCGTGCCATGACTCGCACCACCCTTCAGGGAGCCCCTCCCAGCGGTGGCCGGGGGGCGGTTCTGTAACACAGTTACACCGACGCCGATGAAGGGTAAAGACCCATGCGCCCAATGGAACTGACGTAACGACAGATCGGCGGCCCCGACGCATGGCGAGGAACGCGCTGACCCGCGAGGAGGTGCTGGACGCGGCCGGATCCCTGGTCAAGCGGCACGGTCCGGCCGGCCTCACCATGCGGGGGCTCGCCGCCGAGCTGGGCACGGCCGTGACCTCCATCTACTGGCACGTCGGCAACCGCGAATCGCTGCTCGACGCCCTCGTGGAGCGGACCGTCGAGGAGTTGGGCGAGATCCGGCCGGTCGGCCGGAGCCCTGCCGACCGGATCCTCTCGGTGGCCCGGACGCTGCGCCGCGACCTGGGGACGCGCCCGCACCTGATCGCGATGGTCCACGAGCGCGGGCTCACCGAGCGGATGTTCCTGCCCGCCCAGCAGGCGCTCGTGCACGAGGTGCACGCCGCCGGACTGCGTGGGGCGCGCGCCGCCGACGCGGTGCGCGCCATCCAGTTCCAGATCGTCGGCTTCCTCCTCGTCGAGCGCAATCGCGAACGCTCCCCCGCGCAGTCCCCGGGCGAGGGGGAGCTGTGGGATCCGTCCACCGCCCCGCACGACCCGGCGCTCGCCCGCGCGCTGGCCCGTCCGCCCGACGCGGAGCGGCTGTTCCTGCTGTCCGTGCGGGCCCTGGTCGCGTCCCTGCTGGCGGTGGGCGGGTAACCGGTTGCCGAAGCGCGTGGGCTCGTGATGAGATCTGCCGTGCGGGGGCGGCTCCGCGGCGTGCATCCTTCTCCTTCTTCCAATGAAATCCGCGCGCCCACTCTCCGCTCCCGCTTTTCCGTACGCGGAGGGGAACCACAGCTGTGTCTGCCATCGAGTCCGTCCTGCTGCGCCGGCTCCGTATCGTCTACGTCGACCAGCCGCCCGCCGCCGCCTCACCCGGTACCGAGGGCGTACGGCCCCTGGAGGGCGAGCTCCTGGAGCGCGGCCACGCGCTGAGCCCGGAGCTGCACGCGGCGCTTTCCGTGCTCGCGCCGACCGACCTGGCCGAGGAGCGCCTGCGGCTGCTCGCCGCGGTGGACGAGGTGATGGGCTCCGACCGGGTACACAAGCCGCTCTTCCGCCGCTTCCCCTTCTCCGTGCTGCGTGACACTGAGGGGTGGTATGTCAACCGCGTCTTCGCCCTGCTGCTCCAGGAACCCGCGCAGCCGTGCGTGCTCTGCGGCGAGAACGGTACGGTCCACCCCGTCTCCCCCTGCGCCCATCTCGTGTGCCGCTCCTGCTGGGACGGCGCCGACTACACCGGCTGCCCCGTCTGCCACCGGCGGGTCGACCCGGCCGACCCCTTCCTGCGTCCCGGCCACGACGGCAAGGCAGCCCGAGCGGCCGAGAATCTGCCCGCCGGCCCGCTGCGGTTGCTGCGGCTCGGCACCGACGTGGCGGGCGACTGCGCGGAGCTGCTCGCCACGCTGCTCGCCCGTGTGACCCCGCTCTCCCCCCAGGACCGCGAGGACCTGGCCGTCCTGCTGCCCGCCGCTCCGGCGGACCCCCGGTGGCTGCCCGCGGAGATCCCGGTACGGGAGACCAAGGCGCTGGTCGTCGGATCGCTGCTGCCGCGCGCCACGGAAGTCGCCCCTCTGCTCAGGCTGTTGACCACCGCCACCGATGTACTGCGGCTGCTCGCCGTGCTCTCGGACGGCGAGGCGGGTCTGCTACCGCCGCCCGCCCGGTTCACGAGCCTGGACCGGTCCCTGCGCCGGGAACTGCTCGGCCTGCTCGACGCGTTGCCCACGGAGAACCTGGTCGAGGACGTCCTGCGGCACCCGGTCGCCTGGAAGCGGGCCGCGCGGACCCTGCACCCCTTCGAGCAGCA
This sequence comes from Streptomyces sp. NPDC003042, assembly GCF_053591315.1. Lineage (NCBI taxonomy): Bacteria > Bacillati > Actinomycetota > Actinomycetes > Kitasatosporales > Streptomycetaceae > Streptomyces > Streptomyces sp. NPDC003042. The sequence continues at coordinate 198,843 of NZ_JBSFTP010000002.1, read as the reverse complement.
CGCCCGGCACCCGCGGGCCGCGCTGGCCTTCGCCGTGCTGCGTGGCACTGCGGTGTCACCTGTCACACCGTTCGGTGCTGCGCTACTGAAAACCGCCGCCGCACACCCCGACGCCGTACGCGTCGACGGTGACCGGATCCGGCCCACCACCTGGGCCGGCCGGCTTGAGCGGACGCTCGCCCGAGGCGACGCGGCGGCCGCCGCGTCGCTGGCCGGACAGCGCCCGGGGGAACTCGTACGCCGTCTCGACCACCTCCTGCGCCTGCAGCCGGGCGAGGAACTCCTCCCCGAACTGGAGAAAGCGCTCGTGCGCGGGCTGCCCAAGGTGAGCGCGGGCCCGCTGCTGTCCGCGCTCGGCGCCCTGCGCGTCCGCGCCGACGACCGCACCGGCTCCCGCCGGGTCTTCTTCCCGCGCGGGCAGGTCGCCTCCGCCCAGTCGGTGGCCGAGGCGCGCCCGCCACTGCCCGGCCCGCTCGTCACGTCCGTCGTGGCGCTGCTGGAGGGCGAGGTGCTGAACCGGTTCGCGCGGGCCGGCGCCGAGGAGAACCCGTACGACCTGGCCGTCCTCGACTCGGGGCTGGCGGACCTCACCGTGCCGTTCGCAGAGCGTACTGCCGCCCGGTCCCTGGTGGCCGTACCGCGCGGCAGTACGCAGACCCTGCCCGAGGGCGAGATTCTGCGGCTGTTCCTGCACTGGACCGAGCCGCCCGGCAACCGCACCGACCTGGACCTCTCGGTCGCCTTCTTCGACGCCGACTGGAACTTCACCGGACTCTGCGACTACACCAGCCTCACGCACGGGCCGGCCGGGGCCGCCACGCACTCGGGCGACCTCACCTCGGCGCCGGGTCCCGCGGGAGCCACGGAGTACGTCGACCTCGACCTCGCCGCGCTCGCGCGCCACGGGGACGTGTACGCGGCCCCGCTGGTGTTCAGCTTCAACAACGTGCCCTTCGACGAGCTCCCCGACGCCTTCGCGGGCTTCATGGCCCTGCCCTCCGACGGCCCGCGGGGATCCTCGTACGACCCCCGCACCGTGCGCCAGCGCTTCGACCTGGCGGGCGAGTCGCGGGTGTGCATGCCGATGGTGGTGGACCTGGCCGCCCGCCGGGCCCTGTGGACGGACGTCCATCTGCCGCCGTCGGAGGGCTTCCAGAGCATCGCCTCGCACGGGGACGAGCTGGCCGTCGTGGCGTGCGACGTCTGGGAGCACTTCGGTTCCGGGACCCGCACGACCCTGTGGGACCTCGCGGTGTGGCGGGCGGCGGCCCGGACCCGCGAGGTGGCCGTCGTACGCCGGGCACCGGTGCCCGGTCTGCTCGACGAGCTGAGGCTGTACCGGGCGCGGGAAGGTGAGCGGCCGGCCGCTTTCGCCGCCCGCGTCGCCGCCCTGGAGCCTCCGGAGACCCGGCTGCCCTGCGCGGACGCGGACGCGGAGGCAGCCGAACTCGCGGCGGGCAGGCGGGTGTTCCTGGCGCTGGTGCACGCGAGCGTGGCGCCGTCCGGGGCTCGCGGGACGGCGTACCGGCTCTTCCCGGGGACGGCCGAGGCACCCGAACCCTTCGTCCGGGTGAGCGCCGGGGACCTCGTGGCGGAGCTGGCCTGAAAGGGCATCGGGGCAACGGCTGTCAGTCGGGGCCGATATCCTCTGTGACCATGCTCGACGACCGTACGACCGCAGACACGACGTGGCCGACCGCGTACCCACAGGGGTACGCGGTCGTCGACGTGGAGACGACCGGGCTCGCTCGCGACGACCGGATAGTGTCCGCAGCCGTCTACCGGCTCGACGCGCAGGGCAATGTGGAGGACCACTGGTACACCCTGGTCAATCCGCGCCGCGATCCGGGACCGGTCTGGATCCATGGCCTGACCACCGCGATGCTCTCCGACGCGCCGCTCTTCGAGGACATCGCCGAGGAGTTCGCCGGGCGGCTCGCGGACCGTGTGCTCGTCGCGCACAACGCCATCTTCGACTGGCAGATGATCGCCCGGGAGTACGCGCGGGCCTCCGCGGCCGCGCCGGTCCGTCAGCGGCTGTGCACCATCGCCCTGTCGAAGGAGCTCAACCTCCCGCTGCCCAACCACAAGCTGGAGTCGCTCGCGGCGCACTACGGCGTCGTCCAGCAGCGCGCCCACCACGCGCTCGACGACGCCCGGGTGCTGGCGGAGGCCTTCCGTCCGTCGCTGCACGCGGCCGCCCGGGACGGCGTACGGCTGCCCCTGCTGGAGTGCCGTCCGCTGACGGAGTGGTCGGACTCCCCCGCCGCTCCCCGGGTCGGCTACCAGGCCTCGTACGGGGGCGGCGGCAGCTGGCGGGCCTCGCGCAAGCGGCCGCCGTGCCCGCACCCGAACCCGGGGCGGTACGAGGACGGCAAACCGCTCAAGCAGGGCATGCGGATCGCCTTCTCGGGTGACACGTCGGTGGACCGGGAGCTGCTGGAGGACCGGGCGGTGGAAGCGGGGCTGCACGTCGCGACGAGTGTGTCGCGGCTCACCAGCCTGCTGGTGACGAACGACCCGGATTCGGCGACCTCCAAGATGGTCAAGGCCAAGTCCTTCGGCACGCCGGTCGTCGACGAGGCCGGCTTCACCCAGCTCCTGCGGGACGTGGCCGCCGCGGGGGACTGAGCCGCCCGCGCGTTGCTCCGGCCGGGTGCAGGCTGGGCGACTCACCAGGGTTGATCTTGTTCCGGCGCTCCGCCCTGCGGAGCATGCGGCGCATGGCACGTTGTGAGGTCTGCGGAAACGATTACGGCATGTCCTTCGAAGTGCGCGCGCAGGGCGCGGTGCACGTCTTCGACTGCTTCGCCTGCGCCATCCACCGCATGGCGCCCGTCTGCGAGCACTGCCGGGTCCCGATCATCGGACAGGGCGTCGAGGCCGAGGGGCAGTGGTACTGCGGCGGGCACTGCGCCCGCGCCGAGGGGAAGGTGGGCATCGTCGACCACGTCTGACCCCGGAGCCCGATCCGCCCACCCCGATCGCCCACCCCGATCCCCCATTCCGACCCCCCATTCCGATCCCCCGCCCGAGCTCCACCGACCCCGGAGGCCCCACCCGGCCGCCGGGGTCCTCGCCGCTGGGGGTACCGTCGTGGGCGTGTACCGCTTTGTGCTGACCCGGCAGTGGGTGTGCCTCACCCTCATCGCCCTCGCCCTCATCCCCGCGATGATCAAGCTGGGGTTCTGGCAGTTCCACCGCCATGAGCACCGGGTCGCCCAGAACGAGCTGATCGCGAAGAACCTGTACGCGCGGCCGGTACCGATGACCGAGGTCACCTCGCCCGGGCACACCGTCCCGAGGAACGACTACTGGCGCGCCGTCACCGCCACCGGCACCTACGACTCCGCCCACGAGGTGGTCGTACGGATGCGGACCTCGAACGACGACAAGGTCGGCTTCCACGTCGTGACCCCGCTCGTGCTGGGCGACGGCCGGGCCGTGCTGGTCAACCGGGGCTGGGTGGCGGGGGGCGCTGACCCCAGGGCCTACCCGCAGGTGCCGGCCGCGCCCGCCGGCGAGGTGACGGTCACCGGCCGGCTGAAGGCGGACGAGACGAGCGGCGGCAGCGGGATCAAGGACCGCAAGGGGCTGCCCGACCGCCAGGTGATGCTGATCAACAGCGTCCAGCAGACGCGGTACGCGGGCAGGCCCATTCTCGGCGGATACCTGGAACTCACCGCTCCGGTCCCGCCGGAGGGCAGCCCCGAGCCGGTGGGCGAACCGGACCACGACTCGATCGGCGCGCACATGGCGTACGCCGTCCAGTGGTGGCTGTTCGCGTCCGGTGTGCCGGTGGGCTGGGTGATCCTGGTCCGCCGGGAGAAGCGGGACCGCCAGGAGGCCGCGGCGAAGACCGTGTCGCCGGAGCCCGCTTCGGCGTAGCGTGGCCCGTATGGATCTTGGATTGAAGGACCGCGTCTACGTCGTCACCGGAGCCACCCGCGGGCTCGGCTTCGCCACCGCGAGGGAACTGGCCGCCGACGGGGCGAAGGTCGTGTTGACGGGCCGCGACGAGAAGCGGGCGGTGGAAGCCGCCGCCTCGCTCGGCCCGGACGTGGTGGGTGTCGCGGCGGAAAACGCCGACCCCGCGGCGGCGGCCCGGCTCGTGGCCACCGCCAAGGAGCGCTTCGGCCGCTTCGACGGCATCCTCGTCAGCGTCGGCGGCCCGCCCCCGGGCAGCGCGGCGGACAACACCGACGAGCAGTGGACGGCGGCCTTCGAGTCGGTGTTCCTGGGCGCGGTCCGCCTCGCCCGGGCGTCGGCCGCCGAACTGGGCGCGGGCGGGGTCATCGGCTTCGTGCTGTCGGGGTCGGTCCACGAGCCGATCCCGGGCCTGACCATCTCCAACGGCCTGCGGCCGGGGCTGGCGGGCTTCGCGAAGTCCCTGTCGGTGGAGCTGGGCCCGCGCGGGATCCGCGTGGTCGGGCTGCTGCCGGCCCGGATCGACACCGACCGGGTGCGCGAGCTGGACGCGATGTCGGGCGACGTGGACACCGCCCGCGCGGGGCACGAGTCCCGCATCCCGCTGCGGCGGTACGGGACTCCCGAGGAGTTCGGCCGCACGGCGGCGTTCCTGCTCTCCCCTGCGGCGTCCTACCTGACCGGCGTGATGCTCCCGGTCGACGGCGGCTCCCGGCACGGCTTCTGACCCCTGCCCCGGCCGGCCGGCGGCCGACGCCTGGGCGAGGCGGACCGCGCCCAGAGCTCCCTACGCCACGCGCCGGGCGGGGTGGGACGTCACGTACAGCCGGGCCTCCAGGGGGAGTTCGGCCAGGCCCGCCGAGGTGCGGGCGTGGGCCAGGACCGGTCCCGCGAGCGCGGCCAGCGCATCGGCGGGGACGGCGTGCGGCTCCAGTTCCAGCGCGACCCGCAGGATCGGGGAGCCCCGCCGTCCCCGCAGCGCGACCCGACAGCGCGCGACCCCGTCCAGCGCCCCCACCTCGGCCGCCACCGCCGATTCCAGGGCGCGCCCCCGCAGCAGTGCGAAGGCCCCGTCGCCGGTGTCCACCTCCAGCGCGGCCGGCCGCGAGCTGCGAAGCTGCTTCAGCAGCCACCACAGCGCGAGCAGCACGCACAGTGCGAGCCCGGCGAGCAGCGCCCACCACCACCAGCCCTCCGCGTGCCAGTACCGGCTACGGGTCTCGGCCTTGAGCAGCGGCGCGTGCCGGCCGCCCAGCGGCCACGACGCGGCCAGCACCGAGACCCCGGCCGCGAGCAGCACCAGTCCGGCCACCGCCAGCAGGCTCCGGTTCACCACCCCGAGCACGGCGTTCACCTCCTGACCCGGACCCGAGGCCGCGGCGGGTGCGCGAGGCCCAGTTCCTCGATGCCGACGGCGATCACCGCGTCCAGGTCGGCCCGTACGTCGTCCAGTTCGCGGAAGTGCGAGGTGGCCCGTACGCCGATGTGGGAACGGCCCACCTTGACGCGGACCGACCGCACACCGGACACCTCCATGGCCCGGTCGCGCAGCACCAGCTCGGCCGCCTTCCGCCCGAGAGCGGCCCGTACGCCCGCCCCGTCGTCCGCCTCCGGCGGCGGCGTCCGCATCGGCAGCAGTCCGCGCATGCCGGGGGCCAGCGCCAGCAGCAGGAGCAGCGCCCCGGCTGTCGCGAGGATCCCGCCGCCCAGCAGCACGCTCGCGTCGGCCGGGGTGTGGCGCTCCAGTTGGCGGGCCAGTTCCCGCCGCCACCGCATTCCGGGGCGGTCGGCGCGTACCGCCGCCAGGTCGTAGAGGAACAGCCCCGCGACCGCCAGCACCACCAGCGCGGTGAGCCCGGCCGGAATGCGCCGGGCGGACCGCAGCCGGACGGACCGCGGTCGGCCGGACCGCGGTCGGCCGGGAGCCGTCACCGCAGCCGCCGGTCCCGACCGGCGGGGACCGGCCGGGTGAGGGCCTGTGGGGCAGTGGTGGCGTGCAGCCGCTCGATGTCGACGTCGACCTCGGGTACCGCCATCCCGGCGTACTCCTCGACCCGGAGGGCGACCTGGCGGCGTACGGCCGCGCACTGGGCGCCGAGGTCGGAGGGGTAGGCGAGTTCAAGGCTCACATGTACCCGTGCAATGTCATGGTGCACGGTGACGGTCGCGTGCGGCACCTCCCCCACCACGACGGCGAGCGCCTCCCGGGCGGCCTGGGCCGCGATCTTGGCCACGACCCGGTCGGCGATACGGGTGGCCCCCCGGTCGGCGGCCGGCACGCGGGGCGGGGTCGCCCGCGGCGTACCCATCGCCGGCTCACCCACGCCGGTCGTCGCGGCCGCGGGGACGGGGACGGAACAGGTCGCCGGGCTCCAGGTCCCCGTCGAGGAACCGGCCCACGACGAAGCCGATGGCGCCGAGCGACGCCACCAGCAGAAAGGCCCCGAAGCCGCCGAAATAGCCGGCGAACCCCAGCGCCATGCCGGCCAACAGGCCGACGACCGCCATGCTCATTGCGTGGCTCCTCTCGGCTAATGAAGCCGGGACTCCGGTTCCTCGTCCTCCTCGTCGGGCAGCTTGACGTCGCTGACCGCGATGTTGACCTCGACGACCTCCAGGCCGGTCATCCGCTCGACCGCCGAGACGACGTTCTCACGGACCGCCCGGGCCACCTCCCGGATCGACACGCCGTATTCGACGACGATCTCCAGGTCGAGGGCCGTCTGGACCTCGCCGACCTCCGCCTTGACCCCGCGGCTGACACTGCTCCGCGCCCCGCCGGGGACCCGGTCGCGGACGGCGCCGAAGGTACGGGACAGCTGGCTGCCGCTGCCCATGGCGTGGACGCCGACCACCTCGCGGGCCGCGAGTCCGGCGATCTTCTCCACCACCCCGTCGGCGATGGTGGTGCGGCCCCGGTCTGCGGGGTCCTTGGCGGAGCCCCCTGATGCGGATTCGGTCATCGCCCGTCCTTCGGAGAGGAAGCCGTGGGAAGAGGAAGCGCGCTTCGTGGTGTGGAACTCCATCCACCGTAAGCGCGCATCCCCGCCGCCGCGCCGGGACTACGCCGACTGGTTCAGTCGGAGAGCCCCGCCAGGTCGCGCAGGCGCCGCCCCTGCGCCGCGCGCTCGGCGGTGCGCTGGTCGTCGTAGGGCCGGGACGTGGCATCGCGCAGCAGCGCCTTGGTCTCGATCACGGCATCGCGCGGCGGAGCGAGCAGCGCCGTGGTGAGGTCCTGGACGGCGGCGTTGAGTTCGTCCGCCGGAACCACCAGGTTGGCCAGGCCCACCCGCTCGGCCTCCTCGGCATGCACGAAGCGGCCCGTGGCGCAGATCTCCAGCGCGCGGGCGTATCCCACCAGCGCGGTCAGCGGCTGGGTGCCCCCCAGGTCGGGGACCAGGCCCAGGCTGGTCTCGCGCATGGCGAACTGCACGTCGTCCGCGACCACCCGCAGGTCGCACGCGAGCGCGAGCTGGAAGCCGGCGCCGATCGCGTGCCCCTGTACGGCGGCGACGGAGACGATGTCGTTGCGCCGCCACCAGGTGAATGCCTCCTGGTACTCGGCGATGGTGGAGTCGAGCAGTTCGTCGGAACCGCGCGCCAGGTCGAGGAAGGACGGCTCACCCTCGAAACCCTCCGGGGTGAACGCCTGCCGGTCGAGCCCCGCGGAGAAGGACTGGCCCTCACCACGCAGCACGACGACCCGGACGGTGCCCGGCAACGCCTGTCCAGCCTCGGCCAACGCCCGCCAGAGCGCGGGGGACTGAGCGTTTCGCTTGGCCGGATTGGTCAGTGTCACCGTGGCGACCGTGTCGTCGATGGTGAGCCGTACGCCGTCCTTGTCGAGCAGAGCCATCTGGTGCCTCCGGTGTGCAGTCGGCCGCATGCTCGGCCTAAGTGACTGCACAGTAACCACCCGGTCGACCGGATGGCCGGCCGGGGGTCACCGAAGAAACCGTGCCTGGGAACAGATCCGGCACCAGCCTCGGCCTCACGGCCAGGGTCAGGCCGCAGCCGCCTTCTTGCCGCGCGTCGCGCCACCGCGACCACGCAACGTGACTCCGGATTCGCTGAGCATCCGGTGGACGAATCCGTAGGACCGGCCGGTCTCTTCGGCCAGCGCCCGGATACTCGCACCGGAGTCGTACTTCTTCTTCAGGTCTGCCGCGAGCTTGTCGCGCGCGGCGCCGGTTACCCGGCTGCCCTTCTTCAGAGTCTCGGCCACCCGTGCCTCCTCATGGGAAGTGCGCTCTGGACTTCTCATGATCACCCCTCCCCGGCTTCCTGGCCACCCATTCAGCAAGGTCGGTACGACGGCATTTCCCGAGCAGTGGACACCCGAGCAGAACGGAATCTTCTCTTCCGCTGCATGACCTCCGTCACACTTCTCCGCCGCCGAGGGGAATCACCAGGTCAGGGGCCGGACGCCGGAGACAAGCGACCCCGGTCACGCATCCGTGCGGATGCGGCCGGGGTCGTCGAACAGCGCGCGACGGTACGAGACCGTCTCACTCAGATGATGGATCACGCCTGAGCCGAATGATCCATAAGGAACTGGATCACCCTTACCGGATCACCGGGCATCACTCAGGCGAGGGCGACCAGGTCCCGGTAGTCCGGGCCCCACAGGTCCTCGACCCCGTCCGGGAGCAGGATGATCCGCTCGGGCTCCAGCGCCTCCACGGCGCCCTCGTCGTGGGTGACGAGGATGACCGCGCCCTTGTACGTGCGCAGCGCGCCGAGGATCTCCTCGCGGCTGGCCGGGTCGAGGTTGTTCGTGGGCTCGTCGAGGAGCAGCACGTTCGCCGAGGAGACGACCAGCGTGGCCAGGGCCAGGCGGGTCTTCTCACCGCCGGAGAGCACGCCCGCCGGCTTGTCCACGTCGTCGCCGGAGAAGAGGAACGAGCCGAGGGTCTTGCGTACGGAGACCAGGTCCAGGTCGGGCGCGGAGGAGCGCATGTTCTCCAGGACCGTGCGCTCCGGATCGAGCGTCTCGTGCTCCTGGGCGTAGTAGCCGAGCTTGAGGCCGTGGCCGGGGGTGACCTGGCCGGTGTCGGGCTTCTCGGTGCCCGACAGCAGGCGCAGCAGGGTGGTCTTGCCGGCGCCGTTGAGGCCGAGGATGACCACGCGCGAGCCCTTGTCGATGGCGAGGTCGACGTCGGTGAAGATCTCCAGCGAGCCGTACGACTTCGACAGGCCCTCGGCGGTCAGCGGGGTCTTGCCGCAGGGCGCCGGGTCCGGGAAGCGCAGCTTGGCGACCTTGTCGGAGACGCGGACGGCGTCCAGGCCGGACAGCAGCCGCTCGGCCCGCTTGGCCATGTTCTGCGCGGCGACCGTCTTGGTGGCCTTGGCGCGCATCTTGTCGGCCTGCGAGTTCAGGGCCGCGGCCTTCTTCTCGGCGTTCTGGCGCTCGCGCTTGCGGCGCTTCTCGTCGGCCTCGCGCTGCTGCTGGTAGAGCTTCCAGCCCATGTTGTAGACGTCGATCTGGGAGCGGTTGGCGTCGAGGTAGAAGACCTTGTTGACGACCGTCTCGACCAGGTCGACGTCGTGGGAGATCACGATGAAGCCGCCGCGGTAGTTCTTGAGGTAGTCGCGCAGCCAGACGATCGAGTCCGCGTCGAGGTGGTTGGTGGGCTCGTCGAGGAGGAGGGTGTCGGCGTCCGAGAAGAGGATCCGGGCGAGTTCGACACGGCGGCGCTGACCACCGGAGAGGGTGTGCAGCGGCTGGCCGAGCACCCGGTCGGGCAGGCCGAGGGCGGCCGAGATGGTGGCGGCCTCCGCCTCGGCGGCGTATCCGCCCTTGGTCAGGAACTCGGTCTCCTGGCGTTCGTACTGCTTCATGGCCTTGTCGCGGGTGGCACCCGCGCCGGAGGCGATGCGCTCCTCGTTGGCGCGCATCTTCTTGAGCAGTACGTCGAGTCCGCGCGCGGAGAGGATCCGGTCGCTGGCGAGGATGTCGAGGTCGCCGGTGCGCGGGTCCTGCGGCAGGTAGCCGACCTCACCGGAGCGGGCGATGGAGCCGGCGGCGGGCTGTCCCTCGCCCGCGAGGCACTTGGTGAGCGTGGTCTTGCCGGCTCCGTTGCGGCCGACGAGGCCGATGCGGTCACCCTTGGCGACGCGGAAGGAGGCCGACTCGATGAGGACGCGGGCGCCGGCGCGCAGCTCGATGCCGGTGGCGGTGATCACGGAAATACTCCAGGGCGGTGGGGACGGCGGAAGAAGGGGGGCAGGACGCGTTGCTTCTACGCCGCTAATCCGCGAGGAGATTTGCCATGGGACCCATTCTACCGGGGCTGCGCAACTACTTTGTGGGCGCCCGGCGCTCCGGGCGCCCGGCTCCGCGTCCCCCGTTCGGCCCATGGATCACACGGGGCAGCCGGGGGGCGTACCTGGATGAACGGGTTGATACTCACCGCAGGGCCGGACACCCGGCCCTTGTTCCACGCATGGAGGGCGGTGCGGGTATGCAGTTCGACGACAACGCCAATCTGGACACTTCCGAGGTCAAGGACGTGCGCGGCAGCCGCGTCCCGGGCGGGAAGGCCACGATCGGCGGGGGCCTCGTCGGTCTGATCGCACTGGTCATGGCGCTGCTCTTCGGCGTGGGCCCCGAGCAGCTGGGCCTGTCCTCGGGGGACCCCGAGCCGGCCTCCACCGCCTCCTCGGCCGCCCAGGTGCAGCAGACCTGCCGGACCGGGCGGGACGCCAACACCCGCGAGGACTGCCGTCTCGTCGCTGTGGTCAACAGCACCCAGGATTTCTGGAGGCAGGAGTTCCAGCGGCGTCAGGGCCGGTACGGCCCGGCCCAGACCGTGTTCTTCACGAGCCGGGTGGGCACCGCCTGCGGGACGGCCACGTCGGCGGTCGGCCCCTTCTACTGCCCGGCCGACCGGCAGGTCTACCTGGACCTGGCCTTCTTCGGCGAACTGCGCTCGAAGTTCGGCGCGAGCGGCGGCCCCTTCGCCCAGGCGTACGTGATCGCCCACGAGTACGGGCACCACGTCCAGAACCTGACCGGGACGCTCCAGAAGGCCCAGGACGGGCGGCAGGGCGCCGACAGCAACGCCGTCAAGGTCGAGCTCCAGGCCGACTGCTACGCCGGGGTGTGGGCGAACAACGCGACGAGGACCCCGGACGAGTCCACCGGACGGCCGCTGATCTCCAGCCTCACCGACCAGGACATCAGGGACGGCCTGGACGCGGCGGCCGCGGTCGGCGACGACCGGATCCAGGAGAAGCTCCAGGGGCGGGTCACTCCGGAGTCCTGGACCCACGGCTCGGCCGAGCAGCGCCAGCGGTGGTTCTACCAGGGTTACCGGACGGGCGACATGGCCCAGTGCGACACCTTCCGCTGACTGTCGGTGGCGCCTGCCATGCTGTGACGTGGGTCACCGTCACGAGAGGGAGTGATCGTCATGGCAGGCGTTTCGTCCATCTGTCCCGCGCTGCTCTACCGCGATGCGAAGGCGGCCATCAAGCTGCTGACCGAGGCCTTCGGGTTCAGCCAGGTCGCGGTCTACGAGAGTGAGGACGGCTCGGTGATGCACGCCGAGCTGGCGTACGGCAACGGCGTGGTGATGCTGGGGAGCAAGGGCAGAGGCGGGGTATTCGACAAGGTCATGGGCGACGCGGGGCCCGCGGGGGTGTACGTCGTCGTGGACGACGTCGACGCCCACCACCGGCGGGCCGCCGAGCACGGGGTGGAGATCCTGATGGAGCCCACCGACCAGGACTACGGGTCCCGCGACTACATGGCCCGCGACGGCGAGGGCAACGTCTGGAGCTTCGGGACGTACGCGCCGCAGGGCTGACCCCCGCGGCCGGGCCGTCCGTGCGCCTGACCGTGCGGCCGCCGTCGGCTCGGCCGCACGGTGGTCCGTACGGGTGACTACGCGCCGCCCGTGTGGACCTGGAAGGCCGCGCGGCGGACCGCCTTGGCCAGGGCGGGGTCCGGATGGGCGGCGGCCAGCGCGACCAGCACCTGCACCGTGCGCGGGTGGCCGACCGCGCGGACCTCGTCCAGCAGCCGCGGGACGGTGGTGCGCACGGCGGAGTCGAGGTGGCGGGCGAGCAGGTCGGCCTCGCCGTGGTCGGCGATGGCGGCGGCCGTGTCCACCCAGAGCCAGGTCGACTCCTCGCGGGTCAGCACGTCCTGCGCCTCGTCCGGGTCGACCCCGTCGTGCTCGGCGAGCCAGAGCAGGGCGTAGGGCCGCAGCGCGGGGTCGCGCACCGCTGCGCGCACCTCGCGCTCGGCGGGAGCGCCCACCACGCGCAGGGCCTCGAAGGCCAGGCCGCGCAGCAGGGCGTCCTCGCCCCGGGCGGCGTGGAGCAGTTCGCTGACGGCGTGGCCGACGGGCCGGGCGGCGAGCCAGGCCTGGTACTCGGCGCGGGCGGGTCCGGGGGTGAGGCGGGCGCAGCCGTGCAGCATCGCGGCGGCGGACTGCTCGATGTTCCCGGCCGGGCTCTGCGCGGCGACGCAGATCTGCTCCAGCTTGACCCAGACGGCCCAGCTGCCGAGCGGGGTGAGGGTGGCCCGCGCGGGGCCGAGGGTGACGGCGTCCACGGCGGCCAGACCACCGAGCGCCCAGCGCAGCAGCCGGGCGAGGGGAAGCGGCCGTGTCTCGGCGGCGCCTGCCGCGGCCGCGCCCTGCGGGGCGTCCGCCTCGGAGGCGTCTACCGCCGGGGGCTCCGCGTCGTACGGGACCTCGCACCGCTCGTCGCGCAGTTCGGTGACGCGCTGGCCGAGGAGGTCCAGCAGGTCCGGGACGGTCACGGGACCGGCGGACAGCTGGAGCAGCGAGAGGAGTTGAGGCATCGCCTCGACCACCTCGGCGACGGCCGCGGGGGCGATGTCGGCGGGGGCGGGGTGGACGAGCGACCAGGCGTCGAAGAGCGCGACCCAGCCGCGCAGTACGGCGGTGTCGTCGCGGTCCCAGGCGCGCAGCCGCCAGCCGGGCCGGGCGTGGCCGCCGTGCACCTCGACGAGGCCGGCGAGCCGGGCACGGTCCCAGCCGACACGGATCTGACCGGGTGTCAGGCCCAGTTGGGCGGCGGCCCGTTCGGTGTCGGCGAAGGGCAGCGCACCCGCCGGGGCGGGTCGTCCGCCGTCGCCCGCTCCGAGGTGCAGCTCGGCCCAGCGGGCCAGCCGTACCGCGTCGGCGAGGGAGGCGCGAGCCCGGGTCGCCAGGTCTGCCGGGGCGGGGGTGCCCGCCGGAGGCCGGGGGGCCGGCCGGGTTCGCCGGTCGGTCACCGCCTTGCGCGCCGTGGCCACGGAGCGCGGGGAGACGAGTCGGAGTCTGGAGTCGCGAGCCAACTGCTCATCAGGCTTTCGGGACGTCACGGAAGCAGTCTTGCCCGTCACTGGCCGAAAGCCCAAACGGAACCGGTCGTTTCCACAGGTCAGAGGGCGGACGGACCGGGACAATCCACCCACCCCACTCCCTCCCGTACAGCCCCTTCACATGAGAGGGATCAGGAAGCGGCGCATCGCCTCCTCGTAGCGGTCGGGATCGGCGTTCCACATCGCCCCGTGCGGGGCGTCCCGGACGGTCTGCAGGGTGACGAGGTCGGGCCGGGCGGCGGCGAGCCGGCGGGACGGCTCCCAGGGGGCGAGCGTGTCGTCCGGCCCGTGGAAGATCAGGAGGGGGACGCGCAGCTCGCCCGGCTCCGCGCCCGGCGGACGGCGGTCGGCGCGCAGCCCCGCGCGGCCCTCGGCGGCGCGGACCGCGAGCGGAAGGAGCGCGGCCGGGACACGGCGGGAGGCGGCGAGGGCGCGCAGGGTGGCGTGCCAGTCCAGCACGGGCGAATCCAGCACGAGCCCGGAGATCCGGGCGGCCAGGGCCGAGCGCTCGACGGCGTGCAGGGCCATGGTGGCCCCGGTGGACCAGCCGTGCAGGATCACGCGCCGGGCTCCGTAGCGCAGGGCGTAGCGGATGGCGGCGTCCAGGTCCCGCCACTCCGACTCGCCGAGGTGGCCGACTCCGTCGGGAGGGGCCGGGGCGCCGAGGTCGCCCCGGTAGCCGAGGTCGAGGACGGGGAAGCGGTGGCGGTGCAGGAAGGGCATGACCACCATCGGGTGCTCGCGACTGGCGCCGAGCCCGTGCACGGTGATCACCCAGGTGTCCCGGGCGGCGGGCACGAACCAGGCGGGCAGCGGGCCGAGCTCGCCGGGGACGTCCACGTCGGCGTGGTCGAGGCCGAGGGCGGTGCGCGGGTTGCCCAGGTGGACCTGGGGGGTGAGCGTGACACGGGTGCCGGGGTCGAGGCTGCCGTGGGTGACGGCGAGGAGGCGACGTACGACGGTGTCGGGTTCATGGGGGACGTCGGCGAGGACGGGGCCGACCACCGCGTGCACTCCCGGCGCGTCCAGCCCGTAGGTACCGGGGCGCAGGGACGCCGCCGAGCGGGTCAGCACGACCCGTCCCGCGGCGGTGGAGTGGACGCTGAGCCGGGGGCCGCCGCGCAGGGGGCGGCCCGGTTCGGGGCGCAGGGCGACGTCGGCGGCGTACCGGCCGGCCGCGACAGCGGCTGCTCCGGCACCGATCAGGGTCGTGGTGACGGCCGCTGCCGTCACTGTGGCGGTACGCACCGCTCCAGTGTCGAGGCGCGGGGGCGGACGGGCCACCGGAGGAGATCGTTCCGGGCGGGGCGGCGAAGAGGCGGTCCGGAGGTGATCTGGGTCTCCTTCGGGGTCCACCGGGGCGGGCCTCCGCACCGGAGGTCCCGGGTGGAGCGGTTCATTCACCCGGCTTTGACGTGCATTAATCGATGGATCTACGGCAGAATCGGGACGAAGGTCCCGATCGCGCGCCGAGGGGGGACACCATCGCGCCCCACTCAGTTCACCTTCCGTTCATCCAGATTGCCTACGGTCGCCGAGCCACTGACGTCAAACAGAAGCCTGGGTAAATGGAGCACATAACGCTTCTCCTCGGGATCGTGATCATTACCGCTCTCGTGTTCGACTTCACGAACGGTTTCCACGACACGGCCAACGCGATGGCCACCACCATCTCGACCGGCGCCCTCAAGCCCAAGACTGCGGTGGCGATGTCCGCCGTGCTGAACCTCGTCGGCGCCTTCATGTCCGTGGAGGTCGCCAAGACGATTTCCAAGGGCCTGGTCAACGAGGAAGGCATCCAGCCAGAAGTGATCTTCGCCGCCCTGGTCGGCGCGATCCTCTGGAATCTCGTCACCTGGCTGGTCGGACTTCCTTCCAGCTCCTCCCACGCCCTGATGGGCGGCCTGATCGGCGCCGCGGTGGCCTCGGCCGGCATCGGCGCGGTCAACGGCAGCGTCGTCGTCACCAAGGTGCTCATCCCGGCGATCGCCGCTCCGCTCGTGGCCGGCCTGGCCGCGCTGCTGGCAGCCAAGATCACGTACAAGCTCGGCAACAGGGTCGGCGAGAAGACCTCCGCCAAGGGCTACCGCACCGGTCAGATCGCCTCGGCCGGTCTCGTCTCCCTCGCGCACGGCACCAACGACGCGCAGAAGACGATGGGCATCATCACGCTGGCGCTCATCGCCGGGAACGCCCTGCCGGCCGGCGCCAACCCGCCGGTGTGGGTCATCGTCTCCGCCGGTCTGGCCATCGCGATGGGCACCTACCTGGGCGGCTGGCGCATCATCCGCACCATGGGCAAGGGGCTCACCGACCTTCAGCCGCAGCAGGGCTTCGCCGCCCAGACCTCGGCCGCCAGCGTCATCCTGGCCTCCTCCAGCCTCGGCTTCTCCCTCTCCACCACCCACGCGTGCTCCGGTGCGGTCATGGGTGCGGGCCTGGGCCGCAAGGGCGGCGTGGTCCGCTGGTCCACCGCCACCCGGATGTTCATCGCCTGGGGCCTGACCCTGCCGGCCGCCGCTCTGGTCGCCGCCGGTGCCGAGCTGGTCATGCGCAGCGGTGACATCGGCGTCGCGGCCGTCACGGTCTTCCTCGTGGCCTCCTGCGTGGCCATCTGGTTCATCTCGCGCCGTCAGGTCATCGACCACCACAACGTCAACGACGTGGAGCCGGTCACCGGGGACACCGCGGCCGAGCAGCCCGGTGTCGTCACCACGGCCATGGCCATGGTCGCCGTCCCGCCGGCCACCGTCGCGGCCGGTACGACCGCCGCCGTGACCGACGAGGACCTCAGGGCGACCATCCCGGCCGCCACGACCACTCCGGCGGCTCCGGCCGCCGCGGTCTGACCGAGACATACAGAGACCGAGACATTCAGAAAGCGGCAGTATGAAGATCGACTGGGCAGCACTCGGCTCCGTCTTCGGGGTCAGCCTCACCGCCACCGTCGCGCTCGTGGCCCTCTTCACGCTGGGCCTGGTGGGCCTCTCCAAGCACGAGGCCGCCACCGAGCAGGGCGGGGCCGCCACCCTGGCCCGCAGCGGCGCCTACGCCTGCTTCGCGCTCGTCGCGGGGGCCGTCGCGTACGGGATCTACCTGATCGTCAGCTGAGACGCCACAGGTGAAAGCTCCTTCCGGTTCTTCCGGAGGGAGCTTTCGCATGCCCGGCGCGCGTTCTCACGGCCCGCGTTCTCACGGCGGGGCGACGGCGGGGCGACGGCGCGGTGACCGCGGGCCGACGGCGAGTCAGCGCCAGGTCAACGGCAAGTTGACGGGCGTTCTCGGTGCGTGGTGGACTGCCCGAGCCAATACGGCGGCATGGAGAGGAAGTCCGGTGCGAATCCGGCGCGGTCCCGCCACTGTCACCGGGAAGCGCACGCGGTGCGTGCGCCCCGGGAGCCAGGAACTCTCGCCGCCGGACACGTCGAACCAGGGCGCGGACCCTGAGTGAGGACATACCTGCCACCATGCGTGCCGATCGCGTTTTCGCGTACGGCGCCACGGCGGGCCTGATCGGCGACCGGATCCTCGGGGATCCGCGCCGAGGGCACCCCGTGGCCGCCTTCGGACGAGCCGCCGCCGCTGTCGAACGCGCCCTGTGGCGCGACGACCGCGCCCGGGGCGTCCTCCATACCCTGGTGTGCGCGGGGGGCGCGGCCGCCGTCGGCGCGCTGGGCGCCCGCGCCGTGCGCTCCCGGCCCGCGGCCACCCGTATCGCCCTGACCACCGTGGCCACCTGGGCCGTGGTCGGGGGCACCTCGCTCGGCCGGGAGGCCCGCGCCATCGGCGGGGCGCTCGCCGCCGGGGACGCCGAGGTGGCCCGGGAGCGGCTGCCGCACCTGTGCGGGCGCGACCCGCAGGCCCTGGACGAGCAGCAGATGGCGCGCGCCGTCGTGGAATCGGTCGCGGAGAACACCTCCGACGCCGTGGTCGGGGCGCTGGTGTGGGGAGCCGTCGCCGGGGTGCCCGGGCTGTTGGCCTTCCGCGCCGTGAACACCCTCGACGCCATGGTGGGCCACAAGTCGCCCCGCTACCTGCGCTACGGCTGGGCCTCGGCGCGGCTGGACGACCTGGCCGGCTGGCCGGGGGCACGGCTGACGGCGCTCGCCGCCGTGGTCGCCGGCCCCGACCGGCGGGGAGCCGTACGGGCCTGGCGCGCGGACGCCGCCGGGCACCCGAGCCCCAACGCCGGCCCGGTGGAGGCCTCCTTCGCCGGGGCGCTCGGCGTACGGCTGGGCGGGACGCTGGCGTACGGCGGGCGGGTCGAGCACCGGGCCGTGCTGAACGGTGAGGCGGGGCGGCCGGTGGAGGTCGCTGACATCGAGCGGGCGGTGCGGCTGTCGCGGCGGGTGACGTGGCTGGCACTGGCTTCATGTGTGACGTTGCGGTTTGCCATGTCACGGTGCACTCGGAGGGGGCGCGGATGAGCGGTGCGAAGCGCGGCGGCGGACTGCTGGTCGCGGGCACGACGTCGGACGCGGGCAAGAGCGTGGTCACGGCGGGCATCTGCCGCTGGCTGGCGCGCGAAGGCGTGAAGGTGGCCCCGTTCAAGGCGCAGAACATGTCGCTGAACTCGTTCGTGACGCGCGAGGGCGCCGAGATAGGCCGTGCGCAGGCGATGCAGGCCCAGGCGGCCCGCGTGGAGCCGACGGCGCTGATGAACCCGGTACTGCTCAAGCCCGGCAGCGACCGCAGCAGCCAGGTGGTGCTCCTGGGCAAGCCGGTGGGCGAGATGAGTGCGCGCGGCTACCACGGGGGTCGGCAGGAGCAGTTGCTCGGCATCGTCACGGACTGCCTGGAGCAGCTGCGGGGCACGTATGACGCCGTGATCTGCGAGGGGGCGGGAAGTCCGGCCGAGATCAACCTGCGCCGGACCGACATCGTGAACATGGGCATCGCGCGGGCCGCCCGCTTCCCGGTGGTCGTGGTGGGGGACATCGACCGGGGCGGGGTCTTCGCCTCCTTCTTCGGGACGACGGCGTTGCTGTCCCCCGAGGACCAGTCGCTGATCGCGGGGTACCTCGTGAACAAGTTCCGCGGCGACGTCACGCTCCTGGAGCCCGGAATGGAGATGCTGCGCGGCCTGACGGGCCGGGCGACGTACGGGGTGCTGCCCTTCCAGCACGGCCTCGGCATCGACGAGGAGGACGGGCTGCGCGTCTCGCTGCGGGGCGCCGTACGGGAGTCGGTGGTGGCCCCGCCGGTCGGCGAGGACGTGCTGCGGGTCGCCGTGTGCGCGGTGCCGCTGATGTCGAACTTCACCGACGTCGACGCGCTCGCAGCCGAGCCGGGCGTGGTCGTGCGGTTCGTGGACCGGGCCGAGGAACTGGTCGACGCCGACCTGGTCGTCGTACCCGGTACGCGCGGCACCGTGAAGGCGCTGGCCTGGCTGCGGGAGCGGGGCCTCGCGGACGCGCTGGCCGCGCGGGCGGCCGAGGGGCGGCCGGTGCTCGGGATCTGCGGCGGTTTCCAGGTGCTGGGCGAGCGGATCGAGGACGAGGTGGAGTCGCGCGCGGGATCGGTGGACGGCCTCGGCCTGCTGCCCGTACGCGTGCGCTTCGAGCGGGAGAAGACCCTGGCGCGGCCGGTGGGCTCGGCGCTCGGGGAGCCGGTCGAGGGGTACGAGATCCACCACGGCGTGGCCGAAGTCCTGGGCGGCGAACCCTTCTTGGACGGGTGCCGCGTCGGCTCCGTGTGGGGGACGCACTGGCACGGCTCGCTGGAGTCGGACGGCTTCCGCCGGGCGTTCCTGCGGGAGGTCGCGACGGCGGCCGGACGGCGCTTCGTACCGGCGCCGGACACCTCGTTCGGGACGCTGCGCGAGGAACAGCTGGACCTGCTGGGCGACTTGATCGCCGAGCACGCCGATACCGATGCCCTGCTGCGGCTCATCGAGAAGGGCGCCCCGGTGGGGCTGCCCTTCCTGCCGCCGGGCGCCCCGTGACGGGCTGCGGCCGCCGGTCGTCAGCAAGCGACGCACTGTACGAAGGAGTGGACAACGCATGAGTACGCCCTACCCGTTCACCGCGGTGGTCGGCCAGGCCGACCTGCGGCTGGCGCTCCTGCTCAACGCCGTGAGCCCCGCGGTCGGCGGTGTGCTCGTGCGCGGCGAGAAGGGCACCGCCAAGTCCACCGCCGTGCGCGCGCTGACCGCGCTGCTGCCGCAGGTGGACGTCGTGCCCGGCTGCCGGTTCTCGTGCGCGCCCGGAGCGCCGGACCCGGCCTGCCCGGACGGCCCGCACGAGCCCGGTCCCGGCAGCGCCCGGCCCGCCCGCATGGTGGAGCTGCCCGTCGGCGCCTCCGAGGACCGCCTCGTCGGCGCCCTGGACATCGAACGGGCCCTGGCGGAGGGCGTGAAGGCCTTCGAGCCCGGCCTGCTGGCCGACGCGCACCGGGGCATCCTGTACGTCGACGAGGTCAACCTCCTCCACGACCACCTGATCGACGTCCTGTTGGACGCCGCCGCGATGGGCGCCTCGTACGTGGAGCGCGAGGGCGTCTCCGTGCGCCACGCCGCCCGCTTCCTGCTCGTCGGCACGATGAACCCCGAGGAGGGCGAGCTGCGGCCGCAGCTCCTCGACCGGTTCGGGCTGACCGTCGAGGTCGCCGCCTCCCGTGAGCCCGCCCAGCGCGTCGAGGTGGTCCGCCGCCGGCTCGCCTACGAGGACGACCCCGCGGGTTTCGCGACCCGCTGGGCCGGTGACGAACACGACGTGCGCGCCCGGGTCGTGGCCGCGCGTGCCCTGCTCCCGAAGGTCGCCCTCAGCGACAACTCGCTGCTCCAGATCGCCGCGACCTGCGCCGCCTTCGAGGTCGACGGCATGCGCGCCGACATCGTGATGGCGCGGACCGCGACCGCGCTGGCCGCCTGGGCCGGGCGCGGCGACGTCCGCAAGGAGGACGTACGGCAGGCCGCGCTGCTCGCGCTCCCCCACCGGCGGCGCCGCAGTCCGTTCGACGCGCCGGGGCTGGACGAGGACAAGCTCGACCGGATCCTGGACGGGTTCCCCGACGACCAGCCCGGGAACGACCCGGAACCGGAGCCCGACCCGGACACGGACGCGGACCCGGAGCCCGAGGGTCCGGACGACGGCGGTCCCGACGGGGGCGGCGGAGGGGTGCCCCCACAGCGCGGCGGACCCGAGGCGCCGCAGGCTCCCGAGACCCCTTCGCAGACCACGGAGACCACGGAGACCACCGACACCCCGGATTCCGGCGAGGCACCGGAGCCGCAGCCCGCCCAGGGCAACGGCGACGACGGCGGGGCGGGCGGCGCCGAGCAGGCCGCCGTACGGGCCTCCGAGCCGTTTCGGACCAGGATGCTCAGCGTGCCCGGCATCGGCGAGGGCGGCGCGGCCGGACGGCGTTCGCGCGCCCGCACGGCGCACGGCCGGACCACCGGAGCCCAGCGCCCCCGGGGCCAGCTGACGAAGCTGCACCTGGCGGCGACGATCCAGGCCGCAGCGCCCCACCAGCGGGCGCGCGGGCGCAGCGGGCGCGGTCTCGTCGTGCGCAAGGACGACCTGCGGCAGGCGACGCGGGAGGGCCGCGAGGGGAACCTCGTGCTCTTCGTCGTCGACGCCTCCGGCTCGATGGCCGCCCGGCAGCGCATGGGCGCGGTCAAGGGCGCGGTGCTGTCGCTGCTGCTCGACGCCTACCAGCGCCGGGACAAGGTCGGCCTGATCACCTTCCGCGGGGCGGCGGCCGAGCTGGCGCTGCCGCCCACCTCCTCGGTGGACGCGGCCGCGGCCCGGCTGGAGCGGCTGCCCACCGGTGGCCGCACCCCGCTGGCCGCCGGGCTGCTGAAGGCCCACGAGGTGCTGCGGGTCGAGCGGTTGCGGGATCCGTCGCGGCGGCCGCTGCTCGTGGTGGTCACCGACGGGCGGGCCACTTCGGCCGGGGGGCTCAAGGGGGATCCCCGTGAACTCTCGGACCGCGGCGCCCGGCTGCTCCAGGCCGACGGGGTCACCTCGGTCGTCGTCGACTGCGAGAGCGGGCCGGTCCGGCTGGGGCTGGCCGGCGTGCTGGCCGCCGCGCTCGGCGGGCCCGCCGTCACGCTGGACGGGCTGCGGGCCGACTCGCTGGCCGGACTCGTGAAGAACGTACGTACTTCCGTGACATCTCACGCATCACACAGCAATGTCAGCAGCAACAGGAGGGCCGCGTAATGCCGCAGGGACAGCCGTCCGTCGTCCCGGACGACGGACTCACGACGCGCCAGCGCCGTAACCGCCCGCTCGTCTTCGTCCACACCGGCCCCGGCAAGGGCAAGTCCACGGCCGCCTTCGGGCTGGCGCTGCGCGCCTGGAACCAGGGCTGGCCGATCGGGGTGTTCCAGTTCGTCAAGTCGGCGAAGTGGAAGGTCGGCGAGGAGAACGCGCTCAAGGTGCTGGGCGCCTCCGGCGAGGGCGGCTCCGTCGTCTGGCACAAGATGGGCGAGGGCTGGTCCTGGGTCCAGCGCGACGCACAGCTCGACAACGAGCAGGCCGCCAAGGAAGGCTGGGAGCAGGTCAAGCGCGACCTGGCCGCCGAGACGCACAAGCTGTACGTCCTCGACGAGTTCGCGTACCCGATGCACTGGGGCTGGATCGACGTGGACGAGGTGATCGAGGTGCTGCGCAGCCGTCCCGGGACCCAGCACGTGGTGATCACGGGCCGCAACGCGCCGGAGAAGCTCGTGGAGTTCGCGGACCTGGTGACCGAGATGACCAAGGTCAAGCACCCCATGGACGCCGGCCAGAAGGGCCAGAAGGGCATCGAGTGGTGACCTCGTGCACTGTGCCGCGGCTGGTCATCGCCGCGCCGTCCTCCGGCAGCGGCAAGACCACCGTGGCGACGGGCCTGATGGCGGCCTTCGCGGAGCGCGGCCTCGCCGTGTCCCCGCACAAGGCCGGGCCCGACTACATCGACCCCGGCTACCACGCGCTGGCCACCAGTCGGCCGGGGCGCAACCTCGACGCCTTCATGTGCGGGCCGGAGCTGGTCGCTCCGCTGTTCGCGCATGGGGCGGCCGGGTGCGACCTCGCCGTGGTCGAGGGCGTGATGGGCCTCTACGACGGGGCCGCGGGCCGGGGCGAGCTGGCGTCGACGGCGCAGGTGGCGAAGCTGCTGCGGGCGCCGGTGGTGCTGGTGGTGGACGCCTCCTCGCAGTCGCGGTCGGTGGCGGCGCTGGTGCACGGCTTCGCGTCGTTCGACCCCCAGGTGCGGCTGGGCGGCGTGATCCTGAACAAGGTGGGCTCCGACCGGCACGAGGTGATGCTGCGCGAGGCCCTGGAGGAGGCGGGCATGCCGGTGCTCGGCGTACTGCGGCGGGCTCCGCAGGTCGCGACGCCCTCGCGGCACCTGGGCCTGGTCCCGGTGGCCGAGCGGCGCGCCGATGCGCTGGCCGCTGTTTCGGCGTTGGCCGCACAGGTGCGGGCCGGCTGTGACCTGGAGGCCCTGCTGGCCCTGGCACGCACGGCGCCGGCATTGGCCTGCGAGGCCTGGGCTGCGGAGCGTGCCCTGGCGGGCACCCGGGGCTCCGCCCCGAACTCCGCGCCTCAAAGGCCGGACGGGCTGGGGCAGGGCCCCGGTTCACGACCGGTCATCGCCGTCGCGGGCGGGCCGGCGTTCACGTTCTCGTACGCCGAGCACGCGGAGTTGCTCACCGCCGCGGGCGCCGACGTCGTCACCTTCGACCCCCTCCGCGACGAGGCCCTCCCCGACGGGGCCACCGGCCTGGTGATCGGCGGCGGGTTCCCCGAGGTGTACGCGCCCGAGCTGTCCGCCAACGAGCCGCTCCGCAAGGCCGTGGCCGCCTTCGCCGCGGCCGGCGGGCCGGTGGCCGCGGAGTGCGCCGGGCTGCTCTACCTGGCCCGTTCCCTCGACGGGAAGCCGATGTGCGGGGTGCTCGACGCCGACGCGCGGATGTCGGAGCGCCTCACGCTCGGCTACCGCGAGGCGGTGGCGGTGTCGGACAGCGCGCTCGCCGCCAACGGCACCCGGCTGCGCGGGCACGAGTTCCACCGGACGGTGATCGAGCCGGGCTCCGGCGCCACGCCGGCCTGGGGGTTCACGCGTCCGGAGCGCCGGGTCGAGGGCTTCGTCCAGGACCAGGTGCACGCGAGCTACCTGCACACGCACTGGGCGGCGCAGCCGTCCGTCGCCCTCCGCTTCGCGCAAGCCGCGGCGCGGGCCCGGTGACGGCCCGGTGACGGCCCGGTGAGTTCACTCCGCGAGGCCGACCACGAGCCAGATCCCGGCCACCCCTCCCACCGTGCACATCAGCGTGGACAGAGCGGGGTGTTCGTGGTGCGCCTCGGGCAGGATCTCGGCGGCGGCGAGGTACAGCAGCACGCCGCCGAAGAAGCCGAGGTAGGCCCCGAGCGGTTCCTCCGGAAGGGTGAACAGCAGAGTGGACGCGGCGCCCACGACCGGGGCCAGCGCGTCCGCGAAGAGCATCATCAGGGCCTTGCGGCGGGCGTTCCCGTAGAGCCGGGTGAGTGTGTACGTGTTGAACCCGTCGGCGAAGTCGTGGGTGATGACGGCCAGCGCGACGGCCACCCCCATCCCCCCGCCGACTTGAAAGGCGGCGCCCAGCGCCACCCCGTCGGCCAGGCTGTGGCCGACCATCGCGGCGGCCGCCGTGAGCCCGACCTGCGGGACGCGCTCGCCTCCGCCGGCCTTCGGCCGGGGGTGCGCCCCGTGCGCGGCCCGGCGTACGGCCAGCAGGCGCTCCACGCCGTGGGCGGCCAGGAAGCCGGCCACGAAGAGCAGCAGGGCGAACGGGACGCCGAAGATCTCGTCGCCCGCCGCGTGCAGCGCCTCCGGGAGCAGGTCGAGGCCCACCACGCCGAGCATCAGCCCGCCGGCCAGGCCCAGCACGAGGTGGCGGCGGTCGGTGACGCGTTGCGCCGTCCAGCCGCCTGCCAGCGTCATCAGGAACGCGCCCAACGCCACGATCACCGCCATGTGCCCCTGAATACAGACTGCCGGTCGTCCGCGCACTTCCGCCCGCGGGTGGCGGACGACACCGTGTTGACGACGGACAGCCGACGGACACGACGACGGACACGACGACGGATGCGACGACAGGTACGACGGGCGGTACGAACGGACACGCGCCGCGTACGGGCGACGGTGACTACGGAGGGAGGGCACCGGTGGGCGAGTACGTGACGCGGCTGGTGGTCGGGGTCGGCGGCCGGGCGGGGGTTTCCGTGGCGGAGGTCTGCGCGCTGGTCGAGGAGACGCTGCGGGGGGCCGGTTTGGCCACCGAGGCGGTGACGGCGCTGGCCACGGTGGAGTCGAAGGTACGGGAGGCTGGCCTCGCGGGGGCGGCGAAACGTTTCGGCGTGCCCTTGATCGGCTACCCCGCCGAAGAGCTCGCGCGGATCCCCGTACCGCACCCCTCGGGGGCCGTACGCGACGCCGCCGGAACCTCCTCGGTGGCGGAGGCGGCGGCGCTGGCGGGCGGCGGGGAACTCCTCGTGCCCAAACGCCGGTCGGTGGCGGCGACCTGCGCCGTGGCCACCGCGCAGGTGCACGACCTGCGCCATCACGGGGACGCGGAGGTGATGGACGCGGGCGGTGCGCTCGTGGACCTCGCCGTGAACGTACGGGCGGACACGCCCCCGGAGTGGCTCAAGCAGCGGATCGCCGCTTCGCTCGGGGACCTCGCCGCGTACCCCGACGGCCGGACGGCCCGCGCGGCCGTGGCGGACCGGCACGGGCTGCCGGTCGAGCGGGTGCTGTTGACGGCCGGGGCGGCGGAGGCCTTCGTACTGATCGCGCGGGCGCTGGACGCCGTACGCCCCGTGGTGGTGCATCCGCAGTTCACCGAGCCGGAGGCCGCCCTGCGCGATGCCGGCCACCGGGTGGAACGGGTGGTGCTGCGGGCGGCGGACGGGTTCCGGCTGGACCCGGCGGCGGTGCCCGAGGACGCGGACCTGGTGGTGATCGGAAACCCCACCAACCCGACCTCCGTCCTGCACCCGGCGGCCACTCTGGCCGCGCTGGCCCGCCCCGGCCGGATCCTGGTCGTGGACGAGGCGTTCATGGACGCCGTCCCGGGCGAGCGGGAGGCCCTGGCCGGGCGGCTGGACGTGCCGGGTCTGGTGGTGCTGCGGAGCCTGACCAAGACGTGGGGGCTCGCGGGGCTGCGGATCGGCTACGTACTGGCGGAGCCGGAGGTGATCGCCAAGCTGGCCGCCGCCCAGCCGCTGTGGCCCGTGTCCACCCCGGCCCTGGTCGCGGCCGAGGCCTGCCTGGCTCCGGCGGCGCTGGCCGAGGCGGAGGCCGCCGCGCGGCAGATCGCGGTGGACCGGGCCCATCTGCTGGCCGGGCTCGCGGAGTTCGACGAGGTCACGGTGGTCGGGGAGGCGCAGGGGCCGTTCGTCCTGATCCAGGTGGCGGGCGCGATGGAGGTCCGGACCCGGCTGCGCGCCCTGGGCTTCGCGGTCCGGCGTGGGGACACCTTCCCGGGACTCGACCCCTCCTGGCTGCGGCTCGCGGTCCGCGACCGGGCGACGACGGGCCGTCTGCTCCAGGCACTGGACCACGCCCTCGCGCTGGCCGCGCGATGACCTGACCCCCCGGGCCGCCCGGTCCGGGCCCCGCACGGCCCCGGCGGGGTGCCTACGATGGCGGCTGCGGGCGGGGGTATCCGAAGTCCCCGACGGCGTGTGACAACAGGGGGCGGCGATGAGGGCATCCGCGCGGATGGTGGCGGCGGTGGCCGGGCTGGCGGTCGTGGGCGGCGGGATCTACGCCGTGCCACGGCTGCTCGACGCGGGAGTCCGGGCCGCCACGGAGCAGCGGCTCCAGGGCAAGCCGGACGCCGGCCCCGGGAAGCCGGGCGCCGCCCCCGCGCCCGCCGGGCGGCCGTTCACGCTGGTGGCGACCGGCGACATCATTCCGTACCCCTCGATCATCCAGCGGTCGGCCGCCGACGCGGAGAAGGCGGGCAAGGCGGGCGAGTACGACTTCCGGGAGATACTCGCGGGGGTCAAACCCCTGGTGTCCGCCGCCGATCTGGCGATGTGCCACCACGAGATACCGTACGGCCGGCCCGGCGGCCCCTACACCGGATACCCGACCTTCAAGGCCCCGCACCAACTGGCCGACGCCCTCAAGGACGCCGGGTACGACAGCTGTTCCACCGCCTCGAACCACACCCTGGACGACGGCTACGAGGGCCTGTCCCGCACCCTCGACCACCTCGACCGGGTCGGGATCCCCCACGTCGGCTCCGCCCGCAGCGCCGAGGAGGCCAAGGCGCCGACGCTGCTCGCGGCCGGCGGCGCGAAGGTCGCCCAGCTGTCGTACACGTACGGCACGAACGGCATCCCGCTCCCCCAGGACAAGCCCTGGGCGGTCAACCTCATCGACGAGGGCCGGATCATCTCCGACGCCCGCGCGGCCCGGGCCGCCGGCGCGCACGTGGTGGTGCTCAGCATCCACTGGGGCACCGAGTGGCAGACAGCGCCCGACCAGCAGCAACGCGAACTGGCACAGGCGCTGACCGCCTCACGCTCGACCGACGGACTGTCCGACATCGATCTGATCATCGGCACGCACAACCACGTGCCGCAGCCCTACGAGAAGATCAACGGGACGTGGGTGGTCTTCGGCATGGGCGACCAGGTCGCCAGCTTCGTACCGGCCGACAAACTGCGCGGCAACCAGTCCTCGGTGCCCCGCTTCACCTTCGCCCCGGCCGCCGCGCATCCGGGCCGCTGGGAGGTGGTGAAGGCCGAGTACCTCACGCAGTACTCGGACATGGGACCGCCCTTCCGGGTCGTCTGCGCCTCGTGCAAGGCCTCCGACACCGCCCTGCCTGCGGCCAAGCGCACCGAGTACGCCCGTATCGACCGCCAGGTCAGTGACGCCGTAATGTCACGTGGCGCAGCCGCCCACGGGCTGGAGCACGCCACGCGCTGAGCCGTTCACGCTGAGCCGTTCACGCTGAGCCGTTCACAAACCCTGCGAGGCCTTGGCGCGCCGGGTCAGGACGAGCGCCCCCGCACCCGTGCCGAGCAGGAGCAGCGCGCCGCCCGCCACGTACGGTGTCACCGAACCGGCCCCGGTCTCGGCGAGGTTGGCCTGCGTGGCGGTGGCACCGGTCCCCGAGGCGGTGGTGCTCGTCCCGGTCTGCGGCTTGAGGTCGGGCTTCGCCGACGGACTCGCCGACGGGCTCGGCGCCGGGCCCGCCGGGGAGGTGCAGTGCGCCTCGGCGAGCACGATCTCGCCCTCGACCTGCGCCACGTTCAGGTTCAGCGGGTTCACCGAGACCTTCAGCCGCAGCGCGGCCGCCGCTGCCGTGGTGGAGGTGGTCCGCGTACCGGACAACTCCAGGCTGACCAGGCCCACACCGGGTACCTCGACCTTGGTGGGACCGCCCGCGGACAGGGTGACCCTCTTGCCGAGCGCGGTCACCGTCCCGAGGACGTTCGAGCTGGCCACCGGCTTCTTGCCGGCCTCGCAGACGGCCTTGGAGGTGACCTTCTCGACCTCGATGAGGGAGAGCGCGGGCAGTCCCGGCACGTGCACCCTGGCCTTGGCCAGGTTCGCCTCTGCCTCGGCGCGGTGCTTGTCGGCGCTCGCCCGTGAGGTGGCGACGTCAGCCCGCAGTACGTTGACCGGCTTGCCGTGCTCGACTCCGTCGAGCGTCACGGCGAGGGCGGTCTTCTGCGCCGCCTCGGGGGCGCTGACCTCGTTGAGAGTGGCCTTCAGCGGCACGTGCACGGCCTTGTTGAGCAGGCCCACGTCCAGTCCGGCCCGCAGGACGACGGCGCCGGAGCTGCCCTCGCTCCCGGCGCCGGCACCGCCCGTGGCGGCGGCGGGCGGCGCGGCGAGCAGGGCGACCGCGCCCGCGGCGAGCAGGGCGGCCGCGGGCATGCGGAAGGTGTTGCTGTTCAAGGTGGTGGAACCCCCAGGGAGATGGGTGCCGTCGCGCCGCCAATGGGGGACATCGCGCGCGCCGACGGCTTCGACCCTCGGAATCTTTACGCACTGAGAGTGAACGGGTGGCAACCTGAGGTGAGTTCACCCCAAAGGGTGGTTTCCACGCATGTATTCGATTTTCCTCGCCTCACACGGCACGTAAGTCTCCCTCGCCCCAACTCCGAGGCGGCCCGGGCCCGGGACCGGGCATTTTCAACGATGGACAACGATGGACGGAGGGCTGACGTCACGCCCCGTCAACACGACTCCCCCGCCGCTACGCCCGCACCTTGCCGTTCACGACCACCCGGTCCGGCCGCGCCAGCACCCGTACGTCGGCCCGCGGATCGGCGCCGTAGACCACGAGGTCCGCCGGCGCCCCCTCGGTCAGACCGGGCCTGCCGAGCCACTCGCGGGCCGCCCAGGCCGTCGCCGAGAGGGCCTTGAGCGGCGGGATCCCGGCCTTCACCAGTTCCGCGACCTCGGCGGCGACCAGGCCGTGCGGCAGGGAGCCTCCCGCGTCGGTGCCGACGTAGACCTCGATGCCCGCGTCGTAGGCCGCCCGGACGGTGTCGTAGCGCCGCGCGTGCAGCCGCCGCATGTGCGCCGACCAGTTCGGGAACTTCGCCTCGCCGCCCGCCGCCAGCTTCGGGAACGTCGCGGTGTTCACGAGCGTCGGGACGATCGCGACCCCGCGCTCCGCGAACAGCGGGATGGTGTCCTCGGTGAGGCCGGTGGCGTGCTCGACGCAGTCGATGCCCGCCTCGACCAGGTCGCGCAGCGACTCCTCGGCGAAGCAGTGCGCGGTGACCCGGGCGCCGAGCCGGTGCGCCTCGGCGATGGCCGCCTCGACCTCGCCGCGCGGCCAGCAGGCCGCCAGGTCGCCGGCCTCGCGGTCGATCCAGTCCCCCACCAGCTTGACCCAGCCGTCGCCGCGCCGCGCCTCGCGGCCGACGTACGCGACGAGGTCGGCGGGCTCGATCTCGTGGGCGTAGTTGCGGATGTAGCGCCGGGTGCGGGCGATGTGCCGGCCCGCGCGGATGATCTTCGGGAGGTCCTCGCGGTCGTCGATCCAGCGGGTGTCCGAGGGGGATCCGGCGTCGCGGATGAGGAGGGTGCCGGCGTCGCGGTCGGTGAGCGCCTGGCGTTCGGCGGTCGGGGCGTCGACCGGGCCGTGACTGTCCAGTCCCACGTGACAGTGCGCGTCGACCAGGCCGGGCAGCACCCAGCCGGTGACCGTGGTGATCTCACGGGCGGTGCGCGGCGGCTCGTAGGAGATGCGGCCGCCGACGATCCAGAGCTCGTCGCGCACCTCGTCGGGCCCGACGAGCACCCGCCCCTTCACGTGCATGGCGTCCCCGGCGATTACCTCGACATCGGTCATGTCGGCACTGTACGTGCGTGCTGGGTACGCTCGACCGGTAGCCCCTGACAAAGAGAGCAGCGCCTTGAACCACTCCCTCCTGGACCTTCCGCCGCTCACCGCCGAGCGCTTCGCCTCGATCGAGCGCGGGGTCGCCGACCTGCTCTTCACCCGGCAGGACGTGGTGATCACGCAGGGGGAGGCGCTGCTGCCGCTGGAGGCGTGCATCCGGTCGGGGGCTCGGCCCGGATCGACGGCGCTGAACATCGTCACGGGGCCCTACGGGACGACCTTCGGCAACTGGCTGCGCGACTGCGGGGCGAGCGTGGTGGACCTGACGGTGCCCTTCGACACGGCGGTGACGGCGGAGCAGGTCGCCAAGGCCCTGTCCGCCCACCCGGAGATCGACTTCGTCTCGCTGGTGCACGCGGAGGCGGCGACCGGTAACACGAACCCGGTCGCGGAGATCGGTGACGTTGTACGGTCACATGGCGCATTGTTCATGCTCGACGCGGTCGCCTCCGTGGGAGCCGAGCCGCTGCTGACGGACGCCTGGGGCGTGGACCTGTGCGTGATCGGCGCGCAGAAGGCGATGGGCGGCCCGGCGGGCGTCTCGGCGGTATCGGTCTCGGACCGCGCGTGGGCCCGCTTCGCCGAGAACCCGGCGGCTCCGCGCCGCTCGTACCTCTCCCTCCTGGACTGGAAGGAGCGCTGGATCGACAGCGGGCGCACGACCCTTCCGCACGCGCCCGCGCAGTTGGAGATGCTGGCGCTGGAGGCCTGTCTGGACCGGATCGCGGCCGAGGGCCTGCCCCTGGTCATGGCCCGCCACACGGCTGCCGCGACGGCGACCCGCGCGGGCGCGGTGGCGCTGGGCATCGCCCCGTACGTGGGCCGGGCCGCGGAGGCCGCCCCCGTGGCCACCACCCTGCGCGTCGCGGACGCCTCGCTGGTGGTGGCCAAGGCCCTCGCGGTGGACCCGGCCGCACCGCTCGCGGCGGGCGGCGGCGCCCTGGCCGGGGAGATGGTCCGGGTCAACCACTACGGCCGGGCGGCCTCGCTGCCCGTCGTCCGGGCCTCACTGAGGGCCCTCGCGACCGCCCTCGGGAGCGAGCCCGGCCCGGCCCTGGCCGCGGCGGACGCGGCCTGGGAGGCCACGCTGCACTGACCCGTCGGGCCGGGCCCGGCCCGAGAGGGACCGGTTCAGTCCGACAGGGCGTCCAGCAGCCGGTCGACGTCCGCCTCCGTGGTGTAGAGGTGGAAGGAGGCCCGCAGTGCGCCCGCCCGCGCGGAGGTGGCGATCCCGGCCGCCTCGAGGACGGGCTGCCGCTCGGCGAGACCCGGCACCGCGACGATCGCCCCCTCGCCGGGCACGGGCTCGTGGCCGAGGCGGGCGAGGCCGGCCCGGTAGCGGGCGGCCAGGGCGGTGTCGTGGGCGTGGACGGCCCCGATGCCGATCCGCTCCAGCAGGGCCAGGGAGGGCTCGGCCGCGCGGTAGGGGAGGAAGGCCGGTGACTCGTCGAACCGTCGTGCGTCGGCGGCGAGTTGGAGCATCGGGCCGTAGGTGGCGTCCCACATCGACTCCGCCGCCACCCACCCGGCGTGCAGCGGGACCAAGTCCTCCTGGGCCTCCTCGGAGACGGTCAGGAACGACACTCCGCGCGAGCCCAGCAGCCACTTGTACCCGGCGGTGACCGTGTACTCGTACGGCGAGGCGTCGAAGGGCAGCCAGCCCGCCGCCTGCGTCGCGTCCACCAGCATCCGGGCGCCGCACGCGACCGTCGCCGCGCGCACCGCGGCCAGGTCGGCGATGCGCCCGTCCGCGGACTGCACGGCGCTCAGCGACACCAGGGCGGTCTCCGGGCCGACGGCCTCGGCGAGGGACTCCAGCGGCGCGAAGCGCACCTTGAGGTCGCCCCGCACCACGAAGGGGTTCATCACGGAGGCGAAGTCGCCCTCGGGGACGAGGACTTCGGCGCCGGCCGGCAGAGCCGCGGCGATCAGGCCGACGTGGGTGGCCACGGCCGAACCGACGGCCACCCTCCCGGCGGGAACGCCGACCAGCCGCGCGAAGGCGGCCCGGACCCGGTTCACGCTGTCGAAGTCGCCGAATCCGGCGGGGACCCCGGCACCCGCGGCCTCGACCTGGTCCCGTACCGCCGCGACGGCGGAACGCGGCAGAATCCCGACATTGGCGGTGTTGAGATAGACGGTGGAATGGGCGAACTCGGCGCGGGCCTCTTCGGCGAGCAGAAGATCCATGCCGTCACTCTGCGCCAGACCCTGCCCAAAGTCCATTGCCCGGTTCTGCGTGCCGGACCAAAGGAACCCTTATGTCTGTGGAACGGCGCAGGCCCCGCCCGGCCCGCTGGGGCTGTGGGAAGCGGCAACCCGGGCCGCTGGGGTGTGCGACGCAGCCGGCGAACAAGTGACCGTCCGACACGTCTGGTTCGAGCAGCGCAGCGCAAGCAAGCCGCATGCGCGCCGCGCGGGAAAGGCATCCACGCGCCCCGCCGTTACCGGGGTGCCGCTGGTCGTGAGGCAGAGCGCGGGGACTGCACCGCCCATGAGTAACCCAACCTCCGGGTACGCCGAAGGGGGTTGCAAGCGCGTGCAGGCCCCGTGCCCGGACCGGTTTGCGGCCTCGGTACGCAGATCCGGAAGCTCGTTTCAGCGTTGGGGCGGACGCCCCTCCCCGGAGGTGGGGGGCTCGTTGCCGATCTGCTCGTTGAGCTTCTGCTGTGCCGTGTCGACCTGGCTCTGGTACTTGTTCCCAGTCTTCGCGTCGAAGGCATCTCCGGCCTTCTCGACTCCTTGGCGGGCCTGGTCAGGGTGTCCCTTGATCAGGCCTTTGAGCTTGTCGAGCATGGACATGAGCCGTCCTCTCTACGGAATGCCTGTCACTTCCAGCTTCTCCGCAAAAACCGGTGTCCGCACCTGGGCGACAGCAGGTCCCGGTTCGAGTCCCGGGGCGGGCACGGTGAAGCGGAACCTCAGGTTTACGAGGGTCGGGCGAGCGTCCGTGCTCGGCGGAAGCGCCGGCAGCTCCTCGCGGGCGGCGACGATGCGGCTCGCCGGCTCCGGCGGATGATCCGCAAGGCAGGGCGTTGGCGCTGTGAACGGTGCCACCGCATGAAGACCCGCGAGGGCTTGGGGGCGAAGTCGGCCCCGTTCTAGGAGGTCGTGCAGGTGGTCGCGGGGGCCAGCGCTCCGACCAGCCCGGCGCAGACGTTGCCGTTGTTGGCGAGGTTGAGCAGGCCGTTCTGGTTCTGCATGGTGGAGGACCACTTCCAAGTCCAGTCACCTGGTGCCTGGGTCGAGGACCCTTGCGCAGCGGGAACGAAGGGGTCGTCAGCGCTGGCAGGCGTAACGAGGGCGCCGAGGAGCACGGCTGACCCGAGGGCGGCAGCGGCAAGTACACGCTTGGTGTTGTTCATGCCCTGCCAACGATCTTGAGCCGTTCGGGTAACGAACGGCGGGATCGACACAGACGGGACCACTCAACCGCTCCCGCACCGCCGAGAAGGGCATGTACGGGGCAGGCGTGCGGGTGGTCGGTGAGACGTGGTACCGGTGGTTGCCGCGTCTCATTCCCCGGACGGGTCGGGCGCGGGGGCGAGGTGCAGCCAGAGGGTGCGGTGGGTGCCTGTGGGGGTGGCCGCGGGGGCGGGGCGCCAGCCGTGGGCGGCGTAGAAGGCCTGGGCGCGGTGGTTGTGCTCGTAGACCTCCAGCCGGACCCGGTCGGCTCCGGCGCGGCGCCAGGCGTCGACGCAGGCTGCGTGCAGGGCGGTCCCGGTGCCGCGGCGCCAGTGGGCGGGGTCGACGTGGAGCTGGGTGAGGGTGGTCTCGCCGTCGGCGGTGAGGAAGGCGGCGACACCGTTGACCCGGCCGTCCTGCTCGGCGCAGAGCACCGCGCCGGCGGCGGCGGGGCGTGCGACGGCACGGGCCCAGGCCTCACGGGTCCGGATGAGCCCGACCTCGCCGCCGTAGGTGTCCTCGGGGACGCGGCCCTCGTAGTACGTGGCGCGGGCCCGTATGTGGAGGGCGGCGATGGCGTCGAGGTCCGAGGGGCGTGCGGTTCTGATCACGGAAGGGAAAACGCGCCCGGAACCGGTGCGGTTCCGGGCGCTTCCCGCGCGGCTACCTCTTCAGCCACGCCGCCATCATCTTCTGGGCGATGGGGGCGGCCAGCTTGCCGCCGCCGATCTCGGAGCGGTCGGTGTCCGAGTTCTCGATCATCACCGCGACGGCGATCTGCTTGCCGCCGAGCTTTCCGTACGAGGTGAACCAGGCGAGCGGCGCCATGCTGTTGTTCACGCCGCGCTGGGCGGTGCCCGTCTTGCCGCCCACCTCGGCGCCCGGCACCAGCGCGGGCTTGCCGCCGCCGTCGGTGGCGACCGTCCGCATGGCGTCCTGGAGCATCGAGGCGGTCTTCGGACTCAGCACCTGCTGGGACTTCGGGTTCTTCAGGCTCTCCAGCACGTTGCCGTTGGCGTCGGTCACCTCGGATACCAGGTGCGGGGCGAGCAGTTTGCCGCCGTTCTGGATCGCGGCGGTCACCATCGTGATCTGGAGCGGGGTGGCCTGTACGTCGAACTGGCCGATACCGGTCTGCGCGACCTGGTCCACCGACATCTTCTTCGACGGGTACTTGCTCGGCGGGTTGGTGCGGACCGGGGTGTCGATCTGCACGTTGAAGCCGAGCTTCTCGGCCGTCGCGCGCATCTTGTCCTGGCCCAGCTTGGAGGCGAGTTCCGCGAAGACGTTGTTGCAGGACAGCTTCATGGCGGTGCGGGCCGAGACGTTGTTGCAGGCCGCGTCACCCGCCTCGCTGGGCAGGTTGGTCCGCGTGCCGGGGATCGTGTACGGGGCCGGGATGCCGGTCTGCCGGTCGATGTCGGAGACCAGCCCGTGTTCGATCGCCGCCGCGAGGGTGACCAGCTTGAAGGTGGAGCCGGGGGCCTGCGGCTTGCGCAGCGCCACGTTCTCCATGGCCTTGCCCTTGTCGGCGGACAGCTCCTGCCAGGCCTCCGCGTCGTTGGCTCCCGCGATGCGGCCCGGGTCGTAGGAGGGGTTGTTGACGACGGCGAGGATCTCGCCGGTCGCCGGGTCGATGGCCACGGCGGCGCCCTGCTTGCCCTGGAGGGCGTCGTAGGCGGCCTTCTGGACGTCCCTGTCGATGGTGGTCAGCACGTTGCCCGGGGCCGCCCGCTTGTTGGTGAGCAGGTCCATGACCGTCTTGAGCCGGCTGTCGGAGCCGTTGAGGATGTCCTTGTAGACGCCCTCCAGCATGCTCGTGCCGTAGGCCTGGGAGCTGTAGCCGGTGATCGGCGCGTAGAGCGGGCCGTCGGTGTAGGTGCGCTTGTACGCGAAGTCCTTGCCGCCCGTCTTCGTCGAGCCGGTGATCGCCTCCCCGCCCACGATGATGTTCCCCAGCGGGTTCTCGTACTGCCCGATGAGGTTGCGCCGGTTGTGCTTGTCGTCTGCGAGGGCCTGGCCTTGATACGCCTGCACCCAGGTGACCCGCACCAGCAGGGCCAGCACCAGAAGCAGACAGAAGACCGACGCACGCCTGATCGTCTTGTTCATCTCCCGGAAGGACGCCTCAGCGGCCCCGGCCGTTCCGCTCTGCCCCGGTTGTGGCCGGGTTCTCAGCCTTTCTTCATGAGGAAGCCTCCCTCGTAGGCCGCGATGACCGCCTGGGTGCGGTCCCGGGAACCGGTCTTGGCGAGGACGGCGGCCACATGCGTCTTGACAGTCTGCGGACCGACGCCGAGCCGCTCGCTCATCTCGTGGTTGGACAGGCCGGTGGCCATCAGGCGCAGCACGTCGGCCTCACGGTCCGTGAGCCGGGCCGCCCAGGGCGGGGCGGTGGCCGGGTGGGCGCCGTGGTGGGCGGCGGCCAGGGTGCGGACGGCGGCCGGGAAGAGCAGCGAGTCCCCGCGGGCGACGAGGCGGACCGCGCCGATCAGCTCATCGGGGTCGGCCCGCTTGAGGAGGAACCCGGCGGCGCCGGCGCGCAACGCGTCGTAGACGTAGGCGTCGTTCTCGAAGGTGGTGACGACGACGATCCGGGGCGGCTCGGCCATGGTGGCGAGGATCTGCTCGGTGGCCCGGATGCCGTCGATCTCCGGCATCCGGACGTCCATCAGCACCACGTCGGGGGCCAGCGAACGGACCAGGGAGACGGCTTCGGCGCCGGACGCGGCCTCGCCGACGACCTCCAGATCGGGTTCGGCGTCGAGGATGACCCGCAGGGCGGTACGGACCATCCGCTCGTCGTCCGCGATGACGACGCGCAGCGGCGGCCGGCTCATCGCCCGCCCCCGCCGAGCGGCAGGACCGCGCGCAGCCGCCATTGCCCTTCGGCCGGTCCGGCCTCGACGCGGCCGCCGAGCAGCGCGGCCCGCTCGGCGGCGCCGCGCAGTCCGCGGCCTCCGGTGGTGCGCGGCTCCCCACCCTCGTGGAGGAGGGGGGAGGCCGCCTGCGGGTTGGTCATGGTGATCTCCAGTTCACGGTGTCCGCCGGGTGTGTGGACGAGGATCCGCAGGGCGATGGGGCCCGACCCGTGGCGCAGGGCGTTGCTCAGGCCCTCCTGGACGATGCGGTACGCCTCGCGGGAGGCGATCGCCGGGAGCTGGGCCCAGTCTCCGGCCGGGCCCGGGTCCTCGTCGGCGGTGACGGTGGTGCCGCCGGCCCGCGTACGGGCGAGCAGCCCGTCGAGGTCGGCGGCCAGGGTCGGGGCGGGCGCGGCGTCGGCCCGCGCCGGGTCCCCGTCCCGCAGCAGCCCCAGTACGGCGTCCAGCTCGCCCACCGTGCGCCGGGTGGTGTCCTCGATCGCGGCGAGGGCTTCGCGCACGAACTCCCGGTCGCTGTCGAGCACCCGCCGCGCCGCGCCCGCCTGGAGGGTGACGGCGCTCAGCGCGTGCCCGACGGCGTCGTGCAGCTCCCGGGCCAGGCGGTTGCGCACCGCCAGGTCGGCGGCCCGTTCCTCGGCCGCGGCCAGCCGGTCCGCCGAAGTCGGCCCGAGCAGTACGGGTGCCAGCCGGGCCAGCAGCGCCCCCGCCCCGGCGGCGCAGAGGACCAGCGCGCCCAGCAGCCCCGCGCCGAGCACGGGGGCCACGTAGGGCTCGGCCTCGGCGGCGAACCAGCCCAGTCCGAGCCCGGATTCCCGCAGCGTGTCCGAGAGCGGCAGCACGATCAGCACCACCGCCATGGGCGGGACCGCGAGGCTGACCCCGCTGACCAGCGCGCCGACCCCCAGGTGCAGGGTCCACCAGGCCGAGGCCCGCCACCGGGCCGCCCAGGACCGGGCCGGCCCCTCGGCCAGCCGCTCCCCCGGCACCCCGCACATGGCCCGTACGGCGACCACCGACAGCGGCCTCACCGGGCCGAACACCGCGGTGGCGGCGGCCAGCGGCAGGGCGGCGGCGTACGCGGCGAGGGACAGCGGGAAGGAATCCAGGGCGTTGGCCCCGCCGGCGGCAATGCCGACCACGACCTGGGTGAGCAGGAAGTACGGCATCAGCAGGGCCCCGCCGAGTATCAGGTGCACCCACCGCGACCGGGCCCGCGCCCCCACCAGCCGCCCGAGAAGACGCCGTACAGGCCCCGGCCCGTCCGTCCCGCCCGGTCCCCGACCGCTCACGCCGCGCTGCCGTCGCCCGCCCACGCGCCCCTCCTCAGGCCGCGCGACGGGAGTTGAGGTACCGGGTGAGGACGGCGGCCGCGAGCAATCCGGTGATCATCTGACCAGCGTAGATCAGGAAGTTCACTCCGGTGGGGCCTTCGTCCGGGCCGAAGTCGGGCCCCAGTGCGGCGATCAGCAGCCACATCCCCCAGCTCAGCGTCGCGGCCGACCCGATCCACGTGAGGGCCAGCGGCCACCTGGCCCGTCCTGCCCCGCCGCGGGCCAGCAGCAGCGCCCCCGCGGCGGCGGCCAGCGCGCATATCCCGTGGGCCGCCGACACCACACCCCTCTCAGCCGAGTAGAGCGCCGCCTGCCGGACGCTCAGCCCGGCGCTGCCCCCGAAGGCCCAGTAGGCATGCGCCGCGCCCACCACGACACCGGCCACCCCAGCGGCTCCCGCCACCACCCCCGTGGGAGACGGGAGCCGCTGTCCCGGCGCGCCCCGCCAGCGCCCGCCCCAGCGCTCCCGCGCATAGGGGACGAACAGCCCGGCCAGGGCGAGTCCTTGGATCGTGAACCCCCCGTAGACGGCGCTGAACACCCACGGGTCGAGGAAGGGCTCCTGCGCCGCCTTCGCGGCCTCCCCCTCCCCCAGGCCCAGCGCCTTGAGGAGCATCTGGCCCGGGAACCCGATGAGGATCGGAGTGAGCAGGCCGGAGGCGACGAAGACCGGGACGGTCAACAGCCAGGCCGGTATCCGCATTCCCCAGGGCCGGGTGAGGACCAGCACGAGCAGGATCACGCAGGCGTCCATGGCCAGCGTCACCGCATTCGCCACGATGAAGAACGGCCCGGGGTCCAACAGCACACTGCCCTCTGGTATCCCGAGGCGGCTCCCGGCCAGCCAGGCCGTCTTGAGGGTCAGGTAGGGCACTGTGGCGGCCAGGGCCGCGACCCGCAGGATCCGCCGGCCGGCCCCCAGTGCGGGGGCCGACGGCTGCGTCGCGTACGTCACGGGGACGGCTCGTTCGGTCATGACCCAACAGTCCCGTGCGCGCCGCGCCGCCGCCTCCCCCACGAAGGTGAACCGCCTCCCCCGCGCGGGGGAGGAACCACCGCCCCTCCCCCTCACATCCGCCGTGTCACCACCGACAGCCGGTCCCGCGCCTCGAACAGCGCCGCCTTGATCACCTGTTCGTGCCCCGGCGTCAGCCGCGCCACCGGCACCGAGCAGCTCACGGCGTCCCGCGCCGGCGTCCGGTACGGCACCGCCACGCCGAAGCAGCGCAGCCCGAGCGTGTTCTCCTCCCGGTCCACCGCGTACCCCTGCTCCCGCACCAGCGCCAGCTCGTCCACCAGCCGCTCCCGGTCGGTGATGGTGTGCTCCGTGACCGCCTCCAGCCGCCGGGGCAGCAGCCTGCGCACCTCCTCGTCGGTGTGCGTGGCCAGCAGCGCCTTGCCGAGCGCGGTGGAGTGGACCGGCAGCCGCCGCCCGACACGCGTGAAGGGCCGCAGGTAGTGCTGGGACTGCCGGGTGGCGAGGTAGACGACGCTCGTCCCGTCCATCCGGGCCAGGTGGATGGTCTCGGTGGTGTCGTCGGAGAGCCGGTCCAGAGTGGGCCGGGCCGCCGCGACCACCTCGTCCCCGTCGATGTACGAGCTGCCGACCAGCAGGGCCCGTACGCCGATGCCGTAGCGCGTCCCGGTGGCGTCCGTCTCCACCCACCCCAGCCCGACCAGCGTGCGCAGCAGCATGTACAGGCTGGACTTGGGCAGGGAGAGGTCGCTCTGGATGTCGGCCAGGCTGTGCAGTCCGGGCCGCGCCGCGAAGTGCTCCAGGAGCAGGACCGTGCGCACCGCCGACTTCACCGGTGCCGTCGCGTGCGCTCCGGCGCCCGTGGCCCCGAGGGCGGCAAGGTCCCCCGAATCGGCTGTCGTCATACGCCACTTCCCCTCTGGTCGGCTCTGATCGCCTCTTGCTCACACGGTGGACGCGGAAATAGAGTCCGCAGCAGAAGTGATCATTCATCCACCGGAACGGCGTTCAGAATACTGAACGATCCAGGAGGTAGTGGGCCATGGCAGCGACACCAGTCTGGAGTGTGGACCCCCGCACCGGGAAGCAGCGCGAGCAGGTTGCGGTGGAAGCCACACCCCAGGAGGTGGACCAGGCCGTACGCGCGGCCCACGCCGCCCGCGGGGCATTGGCCGACGCCACCACCCGCGCCGCCTTCCTGCGGACCGCCGCCGAGCTGCTCGACGAGGCCGGCCCCCACGTCGTCGAGGCCGCCGACGCCGAGACCGCGCTGGGCCCCGGCCGCCTCACCGGCGAGCTCGCGCGCACCACCGGCCAACTGCGGGCCTTCGCCGACGCCGTCGAGGAGGGCGCGTACCTCGACATCCGCATCGACCGCGCCGACCCCTCCCTCAGCCCGCCGCGCCCCGAACTGCGCCGCTACAAAGTGCCGCTCGGCGTGGTCGCCGTCTACGGCGCCTCCAACTTCCCGCTCGCCTTCTCCGTGCCCGGCGGGGACACCGCGAGCGCCCTGGCCGCGGGCTGCCCGGTCGTCGTCAAGGCCCACCCCGACCACCCGGCCACCTCCGAGCTGTGCGCCTCGCTGCTGCGCCGGGCGGCCGTGGCGGTCGGCCTGCCGGCGGACGTGCTCACCCTGGTCCACGGCTTCGACGCCGGTCTGGAGCTGATCCGCCACCCGCTCGTCGCCGCCGCCGGATTCACCGGTTCCATCCGGGGCGGGCGGGCCCTGTTCGACGCCGCCGCCGCCCGGCC
Organism: Streptomyces sp. NPDC003042; assembly: GCF_053591315.1. Lineage (NCBI taxonomy): Bacteria > Bacillati > Actinomycetota > Actinomycetes > Kitasatosporales > Streptomycetaceae > Streptomyces > Streptomyces sp. NPDC003042. The sequence continues at coordinate 158,873 of NZ_JBSFTP010000002.1, read as the reverse complement.
GGTGCCCATCCCCTTCCACGGGGAACTCGGCTCCCTCAACCCCGTCGTGGTCACCCCGGACGCCGCCGCCGAGCGCGCCGAGGTGATCGGCGCCGGACTCGCGGACTCCGTCACCCTGGGCGTCGGCCAGTTCTGCGTGAAGCCGGGCCTGGTCCTGGTCCCCGAGGGCGCGGACGGCGACCGGCTCACCGGCGCGCTCACCAAGGCCCTCGGGGAGACCGAGCCGGGTGTCCTGCTCGACCACCGGATGCGGGACAACTTCATCACCGGGGTCCGCGAGCGGGCCGCGCTGCCCGGCGTCACCGCCCCCGTCACCCCGGGCTCCGGCGGGGACCACACCGTCGGCGCGGGCTACCTGAGCGTGCGGGCCGGGAGCCTGCTGGAGGACAGGGCCTACGAGGTGCTCCTGGAGGAGTGCTTCGGACCGGTGACGGTCGTCGTCCGGTACGCGGACCAGCGCGAGGCGGCCGCGGTCCTGGGCCGGCTCGGCGGGAACCTCAGCGCCACGCTCCAGCTGTCGGCGGCCGAGACCGAGGGCGCGCCCGGTCCGGCCGGCGAACTGATCGGGCAGGTCACGGGACTGGCGGGCCGGATCGTGGTGAACGGCTGGCCGACCGGGGTCGCGGTGGCCCCGGCCCAGCACCACGGCGGCCCGTACCCGGCGGCCACCTCGCACTCCACCTCCGTCGGCGGCACCGCGATCGAGCGCTGGCTGCGCCCGGTGGCCTACCAGTCCGTGCCGGACGCGCTGCTTCCGCCGGAGCTGCGCGAGGCCAATCCGCTGGGGCTGCCGCGCCGGGTGACCGGGGGCTGACCCTCGGCTGACCCAGGCCTGCCCGGACGCCGCCGACACGGGGTGTCCGGGCCCGCTGCCGGGACGCCGGATATTCCGTTGCCGCCCCCGCCCCGGGGCGGGCAGGCTGCGGATCATGCCGAAGCCGCACGGATTCACGTACGAGAAGCAGGGCGACGACGTCCTCATCACCCACCACGGCCGCACCGCGGCCACCCTGCGGGGCGGCCGGGCGGGCAGGTTCCTGACCGAGGTGGAGTCGGGTGACGCGCAGCTCGTGATGGCCCGCTGGACCGGCGCGTACAAGTTCGGCAACGAGCGCACGGCGAAGAACCACCCGCGCAACCAGCGCTGAAATCTCCCGCGAGGGGTGGGAGCACCCGATCCGGCGGCGGACGGCACCGACCCTGGAGGCGTACCGCCGAGCGGGACGAGAACGCGGGGACCCCGTGCGTCCAATCCGTTCGGAATGCGCCCAGCCAGCACCAGTGGCTCAACGACTCACTCATGTGCGCACTGGCCAGAAACGGTAAGGGAACGGCAGAGCCCCTCCGGTCGTTGTCCGGGCATGACCGCTATGACCCCTGGATCCAATCTGCCGCTCAATACCGTCCGTGTGACGGTGGATGTGGCTGCCCCCGTCCGGCTCGACGTATCGGGGCTCCTCCTGACGGCGGACGGCAAGGTGCGCTCGGACGCCGATTTCATCTTCTACAACCAGCCGTCCGGGCCCGGCGTCAGCTACCGGTCCGGTGGCGGGTCGGCGCCGGACTCCATCACCGTGGACACCGGCGCGGTGCCCCCGGGCATCGAGCGGATCGTCGTCACGGCCAGTCCCGATGCCGCCGGGCAGACCTTCCAGGGCGTCGAGCCCACCGCCACCGTGCGGGACGCCGTCGGCGGGTCGGTGATCGCCACCTTCACCCCGCCGCGGCTCGGCTCCGAGACCGCGCTGGTGGTCGTCGAGGTCTACCAGCGCGGAGGCGTGTGGAAGGTGCGCGCGGTCGGCCAGGGGTACGCCAACGGCCTCGCCGGCATCGCCACCGACTTCGGGGTCTCCGTGGACGAGGAGCCGGCCCCGGCCGCCGCCGCCCCGGTCGCCCCGCCCGCCCCGCCGACCCCGCCCGCGCCGCCGGTCTCCCACCCCGCCTCCCCCTGGCTCGGCGGTCCGGCGACCACCCCGGCCGCACCGCCCGTCCCGCCGCCCGCACCCCCGACGGCTCCCCCGGCAGCGGCACCCCTCGGCGCCGGGAAGATCAACCTCGACAAGGGCCGGGTCAGCCTCCAGAAGAACCAGACCGTCTCCCTGGTCAAGGGCGGCCGCCCGCTGCTCTCCCAGGTCAAGATGGGTCTGGGCTGGGAGCCCGCCTTCCGAGGCCGCGACATCGACCTCGACGCGTCGGTCATCGCGTACGGCCCGCAGCGCAACCACATCGACAGCTGCTACTTCGGCAAGCTGTCCATCCTGAACGGCTCCGTCAAGCACTCGGGTGACAATCTGACCGGCGAGGGCGCCGGGGACGACGAAGTCATCGTCGTGGACCTCGGCCGGCTGCCCGCCGACGCCACCGGCCTGGTCTTCACGGTCAACTCCTTCTCCGGCCAGAAGTTCACCGAGGTCGCCAAGGCCTACTGCCGCCTGATCGACGCGGCGAGCGGCGAGGAGCTGGTCCGCTTCGACCTCACCGGCGCCGAGCCGCAGACCGGGGTCATGATGGCGAAGCTGATCAAGCAGTTCTCCGGCGAGTGGGAGATGACGGCCATCGGCGACTTTGTGAAGTCCCGCACAGTACGTGGCATGGTCAAGCCCGCGTCGCAGGCACTCTGAGCAGGTGGGCGGGCACATGGCGAGACCCGGCACCCAGACCGGGTGATGGATGCCACGCGTAATCCGGAGGTGGCTGTCAGTGCCCGCCCGTAGCCTTGAAGCCATGCAGAACCCACTCCGGCCCGCGGGTCCCGCCCGCCCGTCCGCCGCCGAGGTGAACGAGGCGATACGGCACCTGGTCGAGGCCGGGGTGGACGGCGAGTGGCCTTCGGAGGCGTACGAGTTCCTCCTCGAGGAGTGGGCCACGGCCTCCCGCGCGGAGGTCGCCGCGGGCCCGTGAGCCGCGGGTGAGGCGGCCTGGGCCGGCGGGTGAGGCCGGGCGAGCCGACGGGCCGACGGGCCGACGGGCCGACCCACGCCAGGCACCCCGGCGGGCTCAGTGACCCCGCCGCCACGGCCCGGTGATGCCCAGCAGGAGGCCCGGGTCCTGGATGCCCACGTACAGGGTGCGTCCGTCCGGGGAGAAGCAGACCCCGGCGAATTCCGAGTACTCCGGCGCCTCGGCCGAGCCGATGTTCAGCTCGTTGCGCGCCAGCGGATAGGTGCGGCCCGACGCGGTGGCGCCGAACAGGTGCTGCAAGCCGTCCCCGTCCTCGGCGAGGATCACGCCTCCATGCGGCGAGACGGTGATGTTGTCGGGGCCGTCGTAGCCGCCACCGGCCGACGGATCCGCGTTGACGCCGATCAGGACCGTGAGCCGCAGCGTGCGCCGCTTGGGGTCGTAGAACCACACCTGGCCGTCATGCGCCTCACCCGGGCTCTCCGCACGGGCGAAGGAGGAGACGAGGTACGCCCCGCCGTCGGCCCACCACATGCCCTCCAGCTTGCGGCCGCGTGTCACGGCCCCGTCCGCGAACTGCTCGCGCACGGGCAGGGTCCGCGCGTCGCGGTCCGTCACCTCCGCCCAGTCGACCCCGTAGACGGTGCCGATCTTCGTCGCGCGCGAGAGGTCGTCCACGAACCGGCCGGAGCTGTCGAAGCACTTGGCGGCCGCGAGCACCCCGGCATCGGCGGCGAGCGTACGCAGCCTGCCGTGCCCGTGCCGGAAGCCGCTGGGCGGGGTCCAGCGGTAGAACAGCCCGTTGGGGCCGGAGGCGTCCTCCGTCAGATACGCGTGACCCCGGCGCGGGTCGATGACCACGGCCTCGTGGTCGTAGCGCCCGAAGGCCTTGACGGGCTGCGGGTCGAGGTTGGCGCGGCGGTCGTGCGGGTCGACCTCGAAGACGTAGCCGTGGTCCTTGGTCATGCCGTTCTGGCCGGCCCGGTCCGAGTTCTCCTCGCAGGTCAGCCAGGTGTCCCACGGGGTCACGCCGCCCGCGCAGTTCGTCGACGTACCGGCGATGCCCACCCATTCGGCGACCTCGCCGCCGCGCCGGACCTCGACGATCGTGCAGCCGCCGGACGCGGCCGGGTCGTAGACGAGGCCCTCCGCGAGCGGAACGGGGCGCTCCCAGCGCGTGCGCGGCCCCTTCAGCTCGTGGTTGTTGACGAGGAGGGTGACCCCGCGGTGGCCCGCGAAGGCGGCCGTCCCGTCGTGGTTCGATGGGGTGCTCTCGCCGGATTCGAGGGTGGTGACCCCGCTGTGGGTGAGCACGCGGTACGTGAATCCGGCGGGGAGCGCGAGCAGTCCGGCCGGGTCCGGGACCAGCGGGCCGTAGCCGGGGCCGTGCGGCCGGCCGTGCTCGTCGTGGCGCGTGGTGTCGTCGGCCGCCAGCGCGCCCGGGGCGGTGGCGAGGGCGCCGACCATGCCGGTGAGGGCGACTCCGGCGCCCGCGAGGACGGTCCGGGCGGTGAAATCTCTACGGCTGAGGGGCATCGGGTCTCCAGGAGTGGGGAGGTGGAGCGCGCCTGGCGTACGGTCGTCGGCGCACACGCTCCCGCCCGTACGTGAACGGCGGCTGAACTACCCAGAAAGGCGGGCCGACCCCTTCCCGGTGGCCGAAATGGCCAACTCCGGCCACGGGAACGGCCTGTTCTCCACCACCGTCCCCCACTCCGCCCGACGGCCGGGCCCCCGAGCCGGCCCCGAGCCCGGCCGCAGCCCGGGCCCCGAGCCCGGCCGCCGACCCCCGTCAGGACTGCCGGGAGCGAGCCTTGAACGCCGCCTTGCGGGCCTCCTTCGAGGCCTTCCTGTCCGGGTGCAGCCGCCCCATCGCCTCCAGGACGTACGCCGTCGCCGGGTGCTCCACGCGCCACGCCTGCTCGAAGAAACCGGCGTGGTGCTCCGTCAAGGTCCGCATCAGCAGAGGCAGTTCCTCGGTCTCCCCGTCCGCCGCGAGCTGCGCCGCGATGGTGTCGATGGTCAGCCAGAACACCATCGCCCCGTCGGGAGCCGGTACGTCGGCCACTCCGTGCTCGGCCAGCCAGACCCGGGCGAGCCCGCCGAGCTGCGGGTCGTCCAGGACGGCGCGGACCGCCGGTTCGGCCTCCGGCCCGGCCGGGGTGAGCGCCTGCTGGCAGCGCAGTCTGCGCAGCGGGGCGCCCTCGTCGTCGCCGCGGGCCGCGGCGAGCAGTTCGGTGACCGCGGCGTGCGGTTCGCGGCCGGCCAGCCACTGCTCGATCTCGCCCTGCGCCGCGCCCTCGGGGTAGAAGGAGACCGCGCCGAGCAGCGCGTCCGCGCCCTTGCCGGCCAGGTCCCCGATGGCGGGGGCCTCGACGCCGGCCTCCAGCATCCGGGCGCGCACGCCGTACAGGCCGAGCGGGGTCAGCCGTACCATCCCGTACCGGGAGACGTCCTCGTCGTCGTCGGCGCCCGGGGAGGCCGTCTCGTCGAAATCGTCGGCCTCCGCCAGCAGTTCCTCGTCGACGGGCCGGAACTCGACCAGGCCGATCGGCTCGAGCTGCCGGAACTGGTCGTCGAGCCGCATCATCGCGTCCGAGACCTGTTCCAGGACGGCGTCGGTCGGCTCACCCATGTCGTCGGGCACGATCATCGACGCGGCGAGCACCGGCAGCGGCACCGGACCGTCGCCGGCCCCGCCCTCGGAGACGGTGAGCAGGTAGAGGTTGGCGAGCACCCCGTCGAGGAAGTCCGCCTCGCGCTGCGGGTTCCAGTCGAGCCGGTCGAAGTCGATCTCGCCGCCCTCGTCCAGCGCGTCGACGAGGTCGTCCAGGTCGGGCACGGCCGCGTCCGCGAGGACGGTGTCCAGGGCCGCCAGCCACAGGTCGAGTACGTCGCCGGGCGCGCCGCCCGCCACCAGGGCGAGGTCCTCGCCCGGGGCGGCGGTGCCGTACTCCGGCTCGACGCCGTCCGGGCCGTCCGGGCCGTCGGCCGCGTCCACCGCGTCGCCCGCGTCCTCGTCCGGTTCCGTCACATCGACCAGTCCGGTGTCCACCGCCACCCGCCAGGCCTGACTCGCGCGCACCGGGCTCTCCTCGTCGCCGGCGTCCAGGCCGAGCACCACTGCGGCCTCGGGCAGTTGGTCGGCGACGAGTTCACCGCCGACGTCGACGCGGGTGTGGGGCCCGGCCCAGCGGGCGAGGCGGACGGCGCGGGCGAACAGCGGGGCGACGAGGGCGTCGCGGGCGAGCTCCGCATCGGAGTGCAGCCGTACCGGCGGCAGCGTGGGGTGCGGCTCTGCGGACATGGGGTGGTTCTCCTCGGACGCGGTGGGGCGGTGGTGCCGTCGGCGACAAGATGCCGGGTGCCTACGGGGCAACCCCCGGGCGGTACCGGGCCGTCAGGCCTCTTACGGCGCCCCAGCGTAGACGCATTTCGGGCACGCCCGGCGGGCCATCGCCTTTGGTTCATCCCACAGTCCGCTGCCGGATGCCCTGGAGGCCTTGACAACTTTGCTGGTCACCCAGGAAATTGACGCGCGTAGACATATCGAGACCCTCAGGGTTCCCCCTCCTCCACACACCGGAGTCCCCGCCCATGCGCTCCTCGCATCCCCGTTCCGCCGCCGTCGCGGCCCTCGTCGCCTCCGCCCTGGCCACGGGCCTGCTCGCGGGCTCCGCCGACGCGGCCGAAGGCGCCGTGTCCGCCGATCCGGTACGCATTCACGACATCCAGGGCGCCACCCGGATATCCCCGCTCAACGGCAAGCCGGTCGCCGGCGTCGAGGGCATCGTCACGGGCGTGCGTACGTACGGCTCGCGCGGCTTCTGGATCCAGGACGCGGACGCCGACGACGACGCCGCCACCAGTGAGGGCGTCTTCGTCTTCACCGGCTCGGTCCCGACCGTCGCCGTCGGCGACGCGGTCAAGGTCTCGGGCACGGTGGGCGAGTACGTCCCCGGCGGCTCGAAGTCCGGCAACCAGTCGGTCACCCAGATCTCCAAGCCGACCGTCACCGTGGTCTCCTCGGGCAACGCGCTGCCCGAGGCCGCCGCGGTCAACGAGTACACGGTGCCCGCCGCCTACGCCCCGGCCGGCGACCCCGCCGCCGAAGGCAGCATCAACGGCCTGACCCTGGAGCCCGCCCGCTACGCCCTGGACTTCTACGAGTCCCTGGAGGGCATGAACGTGGCGATCGGCACCTCGCGCGTGGTCGGCGCCACCGACCCGTACGCGGAGCTGTGGGTCACGGTGAAGGGCTGGGAGAACGCCGCCCGGCGCGGCGGCACGGTCTACGGCTCGTACGAGTCCCAGAACACCGGCCGGCTCCAGATCCAGCAGCTCGCCCCGCTCGCGCAGCAGCCCTTCCCGGTCGCCAACGTCGGCGACAAGCTGACCGGCACCACCGAGGGCCCGCTCGACTTCAACCAGTTCGGCGGCTACACGCTCGTGGCCCGCACCCTGGGCACGGTCACGGCGGGCACCCTCGCCCCCGAGAAGACCAAGGCGCAGTCTCCCGGCGAGCTCGCGGTGGCCACGTACAACGTGGAGAACCTCGACCCGAGCGACCCGCAGACGAAGTTCGACGCGCTCGCCAAGGCGGTCGTCGACAACCTGGCCTCCCCGGACATCCTGGCCCTGGAGGAGATCCAGGACGACAACGGCGCCAAGAACGACGGCACCGTCTCGGCCGAGCGGACGCTGACGAAGTTCACGGCGGCGATCGCGGCGGCGGGCGGCCCGGCGTACCAGTGGCGGACCGTCGACCCGGAGAACAACAAGGACGGCGGCGAGCCCGGCGGCAACATCCGCCAGGTGTTCCTCTTCAACCCCGAGCGGGTCTCCTTCACGGAGCGCGCGCCGGGCGACGCGGCGACGGCGACCGGTGTGGTGCGCGAGAACGGCCACGCGGCCCTGACCCACTCCCCCGGCCGGATCGACCCGGCGAACGCGGCCTGGGAGAACAGCCGCAAGCCGCTGGCCGGCGAGTTCGTCTTCCGCGGCCGCACAGTCTTCGTGATCGCCAACCACTTCGGTTCGAAGGGCGGCGACGAGGGCCTGACCTCGCACCACCAGCCGCCGGTGCGCTCCTCGGAGGCCAAGCGGCTGCTCCAGGCGCAGTCGGTGAACCGTTTCGTCAAGGACATCCTGGCGGCGGAGAAGGACGCGAACGTCCTCGTCCTCGGTGACATCAACGACTTCGAGTTCTCGGCGACGACGGACGCGCTGGCGGACGGCGGGGCGCTGTACCCGGCGATCAAGTCGCTGCCGAAGGCGGAACGTTACTCCTACGTGTTCCAGGGCAACGCCCAGGTGCTGGACCAGATCCTGACGAGCCCGGCGATCAAGAAGTTCACGTACGACAGCGTGCACATCAACGCGGAGTTCGCGGCCCAGAACAGCGACCACGACCCGCAGGTGCTGCGCTTCCGCCCATAGGTCCCGCAGCCCTCGCAGTCCCCGTAGTTCCCGCAGTTCCCGCAGTTCCGCAATTCCCGTAGTTCCCAAGGCCGCAGGGGGTGCGGCCGCCGTCCCGGCCGTGCCCCCTGCCACAATCCGATCCATGATCTTCCGCACCGCGACCCGCCAGGACCTGCCCGCCGTACTCGCCCTGCTGGCCGACGAGGAACGGGTCCTCGACCCGGCCTCGGTCGTGGTCGGCGAGGCGCACGAGCGGGCCTTCGCCGACATCGAGGCGGACCCGCGCAACGAGATGCTCGTCCTCACGGACGGCGACGAGATCCTCGGCTGCCTCCAGCTGACGTACGTCCCCGGCCTGGGCCAGGAAGGGCAGCAGCGGGCGCTGGTGGAGGCGGTGCGGATCCGCGCGGACCGGCGGGGCGAGGGCCTCGGCGCGGAGGTGATGAGGCTGGCGGTGGAGCGGGCCCGCGAACGCGGCTGCGGACTGGTCCAGCTGACCAGCAACAAGCGGCGCTCCGCCGCGCACCGGTTCTACGAGCGCCTCGGCTTCGCCCGCAGCCACGAGGGTTTCAAGCTGCCCCTGAAGTTGTAGGGGTTGTCCTGCCGGGTGCAATGGGGGACTTTCGGCCCTGGCGTGACGCTCGACACATCCCCGTCGAATGGGCCGGATTGTGGTGTTGAGTATCTCCACCGCCCGATCCCTCCCCCCGATCGTCCGGAGGACCGCGTGTTCCCCTCCATCTCCGTCGTCCAGGAAATCGGCATCGCCGTCCTGCTCGTGGTCGCGCTCGTCCGGGTCGTCGGGCTCGCTCGCACGCTGTGGGACAACCGCTTCCACCAGGAGGGCCCGGCCGCCTCCGAGTCCCTGCCGCTCATCCCGTCCCAGCGCGACCGCGCCGCCCACCCGATGGAGTCGGTGGAGCTGACCGAGGCGGAGAAGCAGGCCTTCGCAGGCCTGATCCGCACGATCCCCCTGCACTGACCGCGGACACGCACAACGCCCCTCCACCCGGCCACGGGGTGAGGGGCGTTGCGATGACCGGCCCGTGAAGGTCAGTTGTGGCTGTGCAGGATCTCGTTCAGGCCGCCCCAGGCCGCCTTGTACGGGCGGGCCTCGACGGCGCCGGTGACCGAGTTGCGGCGGAAGAGGATGTTGTCGGCGCCCGAGAGTTCGAGGGCCTTGACGATCTGGCCGTCCGGCAGGGTGACGCGGGTGCCCGCGGTCACGTAGAGGCCGGCCTCGACGACGCACTCGTCGCCCAGCGCGATGCCGACGCCCGCCTCGGCACCGACCAGGGTGCGCTCGCCGATCGAGATGATCTGCTTGCCGCCGCCCGAGAGGGTGCCCATGGTGGACGCGCCGCCGCCGATGTCGGAGCCGTCGCCGACCACGACGCCCGCCGAGATGCGGCCCTCGACCATGGAGGTGCCCAGGGTGCCGGCGTTGAAGTTGACGAAGCCCTCGTGCATGACGGTGGTGCCCTCGGCGAGGTGCGCGCCGAGGCGGACGCGGTCCGCGTCGGCGATGCGCACGCCCTTGGGGGCGACGTAGTCGGTCATGCGCGGGAACTTGTCGATCGAGGTGACCTGGAGGTGCAGGCCCTCGGCGCGGGCGTTCAGGCGGACGGTCTCGACCTGGTCGACGGCGACCGGGCCGAGCGAGGTCCAGGCGACGTTGGCCAGCAGGCCGAAGACACCGTCGAGGTTCTGGCCGTGCGGCTTGACCAGGCGGTGGCTGAGCAGGTGCAGGCGCAGGTACGCGTCGTGCGCGTCCAGCGGCTTGTCGTCCAGGGAGGCGATGGCGGTGCGGACGGCTACGACCTCGACCCCGCGGACCGCGTCCGAGCGCAGGGCCTTGGCCGCGGCGGCGCCGAGGAGCTCCACGGCCTGCTCGGCGGTGAGGCGCTCGGTGCCGGCCGGGCCGGGCTCGGCGGTCAGCTCGGGGGCGGGGAACCAGGTGTCGAGGACGGTGCCGTCTGCGGCGATGGTGGCAAGTCCGGCGGCGACGGCGCCGGTGGTACGCGTAGCAGTCATGCCCGAAACCTAACCGGCGACGGCCCGAGGTCGCGAACCGGTCTCATGTGCCGGTCCCACCGCGTGTCGCTCCCCCGCGTCGGCCGCCTTACGAGTGGCCGCCCGCCCCTGCCGCACCGACAGCCCGATCACCACCGCGCCCGCCCCGGCGGCCAGCACCGCGCACAGCGGCCACAACAGCCCGGGGGCCGCCGCGTACAGCGCCCCGCCCGCCGGTGGTCCGAGGACGACGCCGCTGACCGAGACCCCGGCGTACAGGCTCTGGAAGCGGCCCACCGCGTGCTCGGGGGCCTGGTCGGCCACGTAGGCGGTGGCGGTGGTCTTGTACAGGATCTCGCCGAGGCTCAGCAGCACCATCATGGCGACGGCGGTCGCCACCCCCGCCCCGAGGAGCAGCGCCGCGTAACCGGCGCCGACCAGCACGAGCCCGGCGCCGATGACCGCCAGCGGCGGCCGGTCGCGCAGGGCGACGGCGGCGGGCAGCTCCAGCAGCAGGACGAGCGCCCCGTTGAGGGCGATGACGAGCCCGAAGGCGCCGACGTCGAGGCCGTGGTCGGCGAGGAAGACGGGGAAGGCGGTGTACTGCTGCCGGTACACGACGTCCGTGACCAGGATCGCTCCGAGGAGCACGAGCACGGCGGGCCGCGCCCGCAGTTCGGCCCCGATCCCGCGGCGGCCCGGACCCCCGTCCGGGGCCGCGGCGGGCTTGGCGGCCGCACCGCGGGCGGGCACGGCCCGGGCGGTCCAGAGCGCGAAGAAGAGGGTGCCCAGGCCGTCGCCGACGAAGAGCCACTCGTACGAGAACCCGGTCGCGATCAGGGCTCCCAGCGGCGGGCCGAGCGTGAAGCCGCCGTTGGAGACGCATCGGACGACGGCGAACGCCTGTCGGCGGGCGCCCGCCGGGACGGAGACGGCCACGAGCGCGGCGTTGGCGGCCCGCACCACGCCGGAGGTGTACTGCGCCAGCGGCAGGGCGGCGTACAGCAGCGGCGTGGACAGCGAGGGGAAGGTCATCAGGGTCAGGCCGCCGAGGGCCGAGGCGACGAGCAGCACCCGGCGGTGGCCGAAGCGGTCGCCGTACCAGCCGCCGGTGAAGTTGCCGGCGACCAGGCCGACGCCGCCGATGCCGGTGACGAGGCCCGCCTCGGCGGCGCCGAGGCCGCGTGGGCCGGTCAGGTAGAGGAAGACGAAGACGAAGGTGAAGCTGACGACCGCGTTGACGAACACCCCCGCAGCCAGCAGCCACACAACCCTCGGTACGTCTTTGAGCCCCTGCGGCACACCACGCCCCCCTCGTGAGTTCCCTTTGGGAACGGACTATGCCAGCATGACAGCCTGGGGTCAACGGACAAAGGAGTGCCATGGCCCAGCGCACACACCTCGGCGACGCGGACTGCTCCATCGCCCAGGCCCTCGACGTCGTGGGCGACTGGTGGACGCTGCTGATCGTGCGCGACAGCGCACGCGGCCTGTACCGCTTCGACGAGCTCCAGCGCGAGCTGGGCATGTCCCGCAAGGTGCTCGCCGAGCGGCTGAAGCTGCTGGTCGAGGCCGGGGTGCTGACGCGCGAGCCGTACCAGGAACGCCCTGTGCGGCACGAGTACCGGCTGACCCCGCGCGGGCGGGGGCTGCTGCCGGTCCTGGTGGCCCTCCAGGACTGGGGTGACACCTGGGTCCTGGGAGAGGGAGAGATGACCGCGACGACCGGGGAATCATCGAAGGAGGCGGCGCGGGTCCACGCGCTGCGCGGCACCAGGCTGCCCGAAGTGGTGCTGCCGGACCGCTTCGGCGAGTTCCGCGACCCGGTGGCGGACACACCGTTCACCGTCCTGTACTGCTTCCCGGGCGCGTACGCCCGGGCCGAGTCCTACCCGCCCGGCTGGGCGGGGATCCCGGGCGCGAAGGGCTGTACGTTCGAGTCGTGCACGTTCCGCGACCAGCTGGCGGAGTTCACCGCGGCCGGCGCGACCGTGCACGGGGTGTCGACCCAGCGGCCCGACGAGCAGCGCGAGTTCGCGGAGCGGGAGCGGCTGCGGTTCCCGCTCCTCTCGGACGCGGAGCTGGACCTGGTGACCGCCCTGCGGCTGCCGACGTTCCGCGCGGCGGGAGTGAGCCGGATCAAGCGGCTGACGCTGGTGGTGGACCGCGAGCGGACCGTGCGCGAGGTGATCTATCCCGTCGGGGACATCGAGGCGAGCGTGAAGGCGGCCCTCACGGCGGTCCGGACGGCCACGGGCAGCCCGGCGAGGGCCACGGCCGGGTGAAGCCGTCGCTGTGCTTCAGCGCAGCGTGAACCAGGCCGCCCGTGCCTTCTTCCACTCCGGGTGTTCCAGGTCCTTCGCCCGGCGCCCGTCCCCGTACAGGTCGGCGCCGCCGTTGTCGCTGATCAGCTGTACGCGGCTGCCCGGGGTCCGCAGGTCGGGAACGCTCACCACGGCCTCCCAGGCGCCGCCCGCGCCGGTGGCCGGCAGGTCGGCGCGCTTGGTCGGCGCGTGAGCGGGGACGCCGTCCCACGCGTAGAGCGCGGACGGGCCGCCTGCGCCGTCAGCGGCCCCGGAGCCGGAGCCGGAGCCGGCCAGAATCAGGTACTGGCCCGCGGCGTTCTTGCGGATGTCCCGGACGGCCAGTCCGCCGAGGTCGAGTTCGATGCCCGGCCCGAAGACCGCCTTCGCCCCGTCCGCCAGGACCCGGTCGACGTTGGTGACGGGCACGATCAGCGCCTTGCCTCCGACCGCGCCGCCGGGGTGCGTGACGGAAGCCCGCGGGGCGCGCAGGCCGAGGTACGCCGTCGTCGTGGACCCGGGCGCGAACTCCAGCCCCTCCACGTCGAGCCCGCCGGTCCCCGCCGCGAAGCCGTACCGGTTGCCCCGCGCCGCGTCCCAGGCCAGCAGGTCCTCACGCAGGCCCCGGTGGACGCCGCCGAGGACGACCTCGGTCCCGGCCCCGGAGCCGGTGATCCGCGTGGTGAAGACGGTGTTCCGCTCGGCCCTGTACGTGCCGTCCCGCGCGTTCCCGAGCGAGCCCGTCCAGTAGACGGTGTCGCCCACCCGGGCGGCGGCCTCGATGTCGGCCTCCCGCTCCGCGCCCAGCGCGGCGCCGAGGTCCCAGCTGCGGACCGGCGCGCCGGAGCGGGAGCCGTCGTACAGCCGCAGCACGTCGGACTCGTCGTCGGCCACCAGTACGTGCCCGCCGCCCACGTCCACGGCGGCCGACGCGTCCGCCGACCCGGTCAGGTAGCGCGTGGCCGGGGCGTCGCCCACCGGCGCCGAGGCGGCGTAGGAGAGCGTGGCCGTGGCGGTCTTCCCGCCGCGGCCGGTCACCTGAAGGGTCAGGTCGGTGTAGCCCTGCCCTCGGGCCCACACCGTCAGGCTGCGGTCGCCGCCCGGCGTGCGCTGCTGGCGTACGTCGGCCACGCCCGCCACCGCCGGATTGCCGGAGGACACCACCCGGAGCCGCAGGAACCCGGCCGGCACGCCCGCCTGCTCGACGTCCACCGTCACCGCCGGGTCGCCGGACGCGTCGACCGCGCCGCTGAGGTGCGTGGCGGACAGCGAGATCCGCGGGACCTCGTACGCGGGCGCGCTCACCCAGGCGCCCACCAGCGCGGCAGCCGCGAACAGCACGGAAGGCCCCCAGCGCAAGCGCCGGGGGCCTTCCTTCACGCACATCTCAGACGTTGAAGCCGAGGGCGCGCAGCTGCTCACGGCCATCGTCCGTGATCTTGTCCGGGCCCCACGGCGGCATCCAGACCCAGTTGATGCGCAGTTCGTTGACGATGCCCTCCGTCGCCGACTTCGCCTGGTCCTCGATGACGTCCGTCAGCGGGCAGGCCGCCGACGTCAGCGTCATGTCGAGGGTGGCGATGTTCGCGTCGTCGACGTGGATGCCGTAGATCAGGCCCAGGTTGACAACGTCGATGCCCAGCTCGGGGTCGACCACGTCGTAGAGGGCCTCGCGGACCTCTTCCTCGGTGGCCGGCTTGATCGACGCCTCGGGCGTCGCGTTCTCGGTCATGCCGTCTTCCTCTCCGCGTCGCCCAGTGCCTGGGCGGTCGCGTCCTTCCAGGCCATCCAGCTCAGGAGAGCACACTTCACACGCGCCGGATACTTGGAGACACCGGAGAACGCGACGGCGTCCTCCAGCACCTCCTCCATGGCCTCGTCGGGTTCTATCTTGCCCTTGGACTGCATCAGCTCCAGGAAGGCCTCCTGGATCTTCCGCGCGTCCGCCAGCCGCTTGCCGACGAGCAGCTCGTTCAGCACGGACGCGCTGGCCTGGCTGATGGAGCAGCCCTGGCCCTCGTAGGAGACGTCGGTGAGCGTCTCGCCGTCGTACTTCACGCGCAGCGTGATCTCATCGCCGCACGTCGGGTTGACGTGGTGCACCTCGGCGTCACCCTCGCGCAGGCCACGCCCGTGCGGGTGCTTGTAGTGGTCCAGGATCAGTTCCTGGTACATCGAATCGAGCTTCACAGCGTCCTCGTCCTCGTCGCCCTGGTCAGCCGAAGAAGTTCCGTACGTGCTCCAGCCCGTCGATCAGTGCGTCGACCTCGGCCGGAGAGGAGTACAGGTAGAAAGACGCTCGCGTGGTCGCGGGAATTCCGTACCGCAGGCAGACCGGGCGGGCGCAGTGGTGTCCCACGCGGACGGCGATGCCCTGTTCGTCGAGCACCTGACCGACGTCGTGCGGGTGGATGTCACCCAGGACGAAGGAGATCGCGGCGCCGCGGTCCTCGGCCGTCATCGGGCCGATGATCCGCAGGTCGGGCACCTCCAGCAGGCGCTTGACCGCGTACTCGGTGATCGCGTGCTCGTGCGCGGCGATCTTGTCCATGCCGATCGCGCTCAGGTAGTCCACGGCCGCGCCGAGGCCGACGGCCTGGGCGATCGGGGGCGTACCCGCCTCGAACTTGTGGGGCGCCGGGGCGTACGTCGAGGCGTGCATCGACACGGTCTCGATCATCTCGCCGCCGCCGAGGAACGGAGGCAGGTCCTCCAGGAGCTCCTGGCGGCCCCAGAGGACGCCGATGCCGGTCGGGCCGCACATCTTGTGGCCGGTGAAGGCCACGAAGTCGGCGCCGAGCGCCTGGACGTCCAGCGGCATGTGCGGAGCGGCCTGCGAGGCGTCGATCAGCACCAGGGCGCCGACGTCCTGCGCGCGCCGGACGATCGCCTCGACCGGGTTGATCGTGCCCATGATGTTGGAGACCAGCGTGAAGGAGACGATCTTCGTCTTCTCCGTGATGACCTCTTCGATGTTGGACAGGTCGAGCCGGCCGTCGTCGGTGAGGCCGAACCACTTCAGCTTCGCGCCGGTGCGCTGCGAGAGCAGCTGCCACGGCACGATGTTGGAGTGGTGCTCCATCTCCGTGATGGCGATCTCGGTCTCGCGGTCGACCCGGTAGGGCTCGTCCGCCCAGCCGAGCATGTTCGCGACCAGGTTGAGCGACTCCGAGGCGTTCTTGGTGAAGATCACCTCGTCGCGGCTCGGCGCGTTGATGAACGCGGCGACCTTGTCGCGAGCGCCCTCGTACAGCGCCGTGGCCTCCTCGGCGAGCACGTGCACGCCGCGGTGGACGTTGGCGTTGTGCTGCTCGTAGTACTCGTTCAGCGCGTCGAGCACCTGGCGCGGCTTCTGCGAGGTCGCCGCGTTGTCCAGGTAAACGATCTTCTTCCCGTCGTGGACCACACGATCCAGCAGGGGGAAGTCCTTGCGGATCGCCTCTACGTCGAGGAGGCCAGGCATCTGAATCACGCGGTCGCGCCACCCTTCACGTACTTGTCGTAACCCTCGGCCTCCAGCTGGTCGGCGAGCTCGGCGCCACCGGACTCGGCGATGCGGCCGTTCGCGAACACGTGAACGAAGTCGGGCTTGATGTAGCGCAGGATGCGCGTGTAGTGCGTGATCAGCAGCGTGCCGACCTCACCGGACTCGCGGACGCGGTTGACGCCCTCGGAGACGACGCGCAGCGCGTCGACGTCCAGGCCGGAGTCGGTCTCGTCGAGGATCGCGATCTTCGGCTTCAGAAGCTCCAGCTGAAGGATCTCGTGGCGCTTCTTCTCACCGCCGGAGAAGCCCTCGTTGACGTTGCGCTCGGCGAAGGCCGGGTCCATCTGGAGCTGCTCCATGGCGGACTTGACCTCCTTCACCCAGGTACGCAGCTTCGGCGCCTCGCCGCGGATGGCGGTGGCCGACGTACGCAGGAAGTTGGAGACCGAGACGCCGGGGACCTCGACCGGGTACTGCATGGCGAGGAACAGGCCGGCGCGGGCGCGCTCGTCGACGGTCATCTCCAGGACGTCTTCGCCGTCGAGGGTCACGGTGCCGCCGGTGATGGTGTACTTCGGGTGACCGGCGAGCGAGTACGCCAGGGTGGACTTGCCGGAGCCGTTCGGACCCATGATGGCGTGCGTCTCACCCTGCTTGACGGTGAGGTCGACGCCCTTGAGGATCTCGCGGGCGCCGTTTTCGGCCTCGACGGAGACGTGCAGGTCGTGGATTTCAAGCGTTGCCATGGATACCTCAGGACTCCTGGGTGAGGGAGACGAGCACGTCGTCCCCTTCGATCTTTACGGGGTATACGGGTACGGGGCGCGTAGCGGGAAGTCCCGACGGCTTGCCGGTGCGCAGGTCGAAGGACGATCCGTGCAGCCAGCACTCGATCATGCAGTCCTCGACCTCGCCCTCCGAGAGCGAGACGTTCGCGTGCGAGCAGATGTCGTTGATCGCGAACACCTCCCCCTCGGCGCGGACGACGGACACCGGCGTGCCGTCGATTTCCACCCGCTTGGGGGTGTTCTCCTCCAGCTCGCTCAGCGCACAGGCCTTGACGTAAGTCATCAGACGGACGCCTGCAGCTCGGTCTCGATCCTCGTGAGCAGGCGCTCCTGGATGTCCGGGACACCGATCTGCTGGACGAGCTCGGCGAAGAAGCCGCGCACGACCAGACGACGGGCCTCGTCGGCCGGGATGCCGCGGGCCTGGAGGTAGAAGAGCTGCTCGTCGTCGAAGCGGCCGGTCGCGGAGGCGTGTCCGGCGCCGACGATCTCGCCGGTCTCGATCTCCAGGTTCGGCACCGAGTCGACCCGCGCGCCGTCCGTCAGGACGAGGTTGCGGTTCATCTCGTAGGTGTCGGTGCCCTCGGCGCTCTTCTCGATGAGGACGTCACCGATCCAGACCGCGTGGGCGTCCTGGCCCTGGAGCGCGCCCTTGTAGACCACGTGCGACTTGCAGTGCGGCGCGATGTGGTCGACGAAGAGGCGGTGCTCCTGGTGCTGGCCGGCGTCCGTGAAGTACAGGCCGAAGAGCTCGGCCTCGCCGCCGGGGCCGACGTAGGACACGCGCGGGTGCAGGCGTACGAGGTCGCCGCCGAAGGTGACCACGATCGACTTGAAGCTCGCGTCGCGGCCGATCAGGGCGTTGTGCTGCGAGACGTGGACGGCGCTGTCGTCCCAGTCCTGCACCGACACGACGGTGAGCTTGGCGCCGTCGCCGACGAGGAAGTCGACGTTGGCGGCGCGCACGCCGTCACCGGTGTGGTCGATGACGATGACGGCCTCGGCGAAGGCCTGCACGTCGAAGACGGTGTGGCCGAAGGTGGTGCCGCCCTCGCCGTGCAGCGAGACGCGCACGGGCTCGGTCAGGACGGCCTCCTTGGGCACGGTCACGACCGTCGCCTTGGCGAAGGACGAGAACGCCTGGGCGGCGACCCGGTCCACCGGGGTGCCGGCCCTGCCGATGCGCGCGTCGCCGCGCTCCACCGTCTCCACGAGCACGCCCTCGGGCGCGTCGATCTGGGCCTTCATGGTGCCGTTGGCGACCGCGGTTCCGTCGTGGAGACCACGCAGACGCGCCAGCGGGGTGAACCGCCACTCCTCCTCGCGGCCGTGGGGCACGGGGAAGTCCGCCACGTCGAAGGACGGGGGGGCGCTCATCCGGGTGGCGACGGTGGACTCGGCGGCCACCGCGATCGCGCCGGCGGTGGTCGACCCCACCGGAATGTTCTGAGCCTCAGCCATGGCTGTCGTGTTGCTCGCTCTCATTTACAGGCACTGCCTACGTCAGTTACGGAGCTGGTGGTGGGACGGGCCGGCGATCAGCCGACCGATCCCTCCATCTGCAGCTCGATCAGCCGGTTCAGCTCCAGCGCGTACTCCATGGGCAGCTCACGCGCGATCGGCTCGACGAAGCCGCGCACGATCATGGCCATGGCCTCGAACTCCGTCAGACCGCGGCTCATCAGGTAGAAGAGCTGGTCGTCGGAGACCTTGGAGACGGTCGCCTCGTGGCCCATGGACACGTCGTCCTCGCGGACGTCCACGTAGGGGTACGTGTCCGAGCGGGAGATCGTGTCGACCAGGAGCGCGTCACACAGCACGTTGGACTTGGAGCCGTGAGCGCCCTCACCGATCTCGACCAGGCCTCGGTAGGAGGTACGGCCGCCGCCTCGCGCCACCGACTTGGAGACGATGTTGGAGGAGGTGTTCGGCGCCATGTGGACCATCTTGGAGCCGGCGTCCTGGTGCTGGCCCTCGCCCGCGAAGGCGATGGACAGGGTCTCGCCCTTGGCGTGCTCGCCCATCAGGTAGACGGCCGGGTACTTCATGGTGACCTTGGAGCCGATGTTGCCGTCGATCCACTCCATGGTCGCGCCCTCGTACGCCACGGCGCGCTTGGTGACCAGGTTGTAGACGTTGTTCGACCAGTTCTGGATGGTCGTGTAGCGGCAGCGGCCGCCCTTCTTCACGATGATCTCGACCACGGCGCTGTGCAGCGAGTCCGAGGAGTAGATCGGCGCGGTGCAGCCCTCGACGTAGTGGACGTAGGCGTCCTCGTCGACGATGATCAGCGTCCGCTCGAACTGGCCCATGTTCTCCGTGTTGATACGGAAGTAGGCCTGGAGCGGAATGTCGACCTTCACGCCCTTGGGGACGTAGATGAAGGAGCCGCCGGACCACACCGCGGTGTTCAGCGACGCGAACTTGTTGTCGCCGACCGGGATGACCGTGCCGAAGTACTCCTGGAAGAGCTCCGGGTGCGTCTTCAGGGCGGTGTCGGTGTCGAGGAAGATGACGCCCTGCTCCTCCAGGTCCTCGCGGATCTGGTGGTAGACGACCTCGGACTCGTACTGGGCGGCGACACCGGCGACGAGGCGCTGCTTCTCCGCCTCCGGGATGCCGAGCTTGTCGTACGTGTTCTTGATGTCCTCCGGCAGGTCCTCCCATGAAGCGGCCTGCTTCTCGGTGGAGCGCACGAAGTACTTGATGTTGTCGAAGTCGATGCCCGAGAGGTCGGAACCCCAGTTCGGCATGGGCTTGCGGTCGAAGAGCTTGAGCCCCTTGAGGCGGAGGTTCAGCATCCACTCCGGCTCGGACTTCTTCTCCGAGATGTCGCGGACGACTTCCTCGGACAGACCCCTCTTGGCAGCGGCGCCGGCCGCGTCGGAGTCGGCCCAGCCGTATTCGTAGGTGCCCAGGCCATCGAGCTCAGGGTGAGCAGTCTCCGTGGTCATGCGGGGTTCCTCCCGGCCGTACTTGCAGATACTGATGAGTCGGTCTGTGTGACGCTCGCGCTGCGCGGAATGAACGTCGTGCACACCCCGTCGCCGTGGGCGATCGTGGCGAGGCGCTGCACATGCGTCCCCAGCAGGCGGGAGAAGACCTCGGTCTCCGCCTCGCAGAGCTGTGGGAACTGCTCGGCCACGTGGGCGACCGGGCAGTGGTGCTGGCAGAGCTGTTCACCGCTGCGCGGACCGGGAGCGCTCTTCGCCGTAGCAGCGTACCCGTCTGCGGTCAACGCCTTGGCAAGGGCCTCCGCGCGCTCCTCCGGGGCGGCCGCGTCGACGGCTTCCCGGTAGGTCCGCGCCTGCGCCTCCATACGAGCCCTGGCGAAGGCGGCGACGGCCGCCTCGCCCTGTTCGCCCCCGCCGACGGACTGCGCGATCCAGCGCAGGGCGTCCGCGGCGAGCGTGTCGTAGGACTGGTCGAAGGCGTCGCGCCCGCAGTCGGTGAGCGCGAAGACCTTGGCGGGCCTGCCCCGGCTGCGCGCGCCGTACACGCGCTGCTCACGGGACGCGACCACGTCGTCGGCGACGAGCGTGTCGAGGTGGCGGCGGACGGCGGCCTGGGTCAGGCCGAGACGCTGTGCGAGGTCGGCGACGGTGGACGGACCGTGGTCCAGGATGGAGCGCGCGACCCGGTTGCGGGTCGACCGCTCCCCGGTCACGAGTTCCCCCTGGGGGGTCTCGATCATCCGTTCGCTGTATTTCACAACGCCATTGTTGCGTAATTAACCGACGCGCGACAAGCCGTGACGGAAGCCACTCCTGGTGGCCTCCATCACTAAGGGTTACCTAATCTGTCTACGGACAGTGAGTTCAGAGGCCCTCCGGCTCGGGAACAGCAGTGCCGACGACCCCGCCACCCCAGGGCCAAGGGCCCCTTCCCGCGCTCCGTAGACTTCCCCTCCATGAGCAACGACCCCGCCGTGGAGATCCGCGGACTGGTGAAGCGGTACGGGCCCAAGACCGCTGTGAACGGCCTGGACCTCACCGTCCGCAGCGCCTCCGTCACCGCGGTCCTCGGCCCCAACGGCGCGGGCAAGACGACCACGGTGGAAACCTGCGAGGGCTACCACCGGCCCGACGAGGGCACCGTCCGCGTCCTCGGCCTCGACCCGGTCGCCCGGGCCGAGGCCCTGCGCCCGCGGGTCGGCGTGATGCTCCAGTCCGGCGGGGTCTACTCCGGAGCCCGCGCCGTCGAGATGCTGCGCCACATGGCCAAGCTGTACGCCGACCCGCTGGACGTCGACACCCTGGTGGAACGCCTCGGCCTCGGCGGCTGCGGCCGCACCCCCTACCGGCGGCTCTCCGGCGGCCAGCAGCAGCGCCTGGCCCTGGCGATGGCCGTGGTGGGCCGCCCCGAACTGGTCTTCCTGGACGAGCCGACCGCCGGCCTGGACCCGCAGGCCCGCCGCGCCACCTGGGACCTCGTACGCGAACTGCGGGCCGACGGGGTCACGGTCGTCCTCACCACGCACCACATGGACGAGGCCGAACAGCTCGCCGACGAGGTCGCCATCGTCGACGCGGGCCGGGTCATCGCCCACGGCAGCCCCGAGCAGCTGTGCCGGGGCGGCGCCGAGAACACCCTGCGCTTCACCGGCCGCCCCGCCCTCGACCTCCCCTCACTGCTGAAGGCACTGCCCGACGGCACCCAGGCCGCCGAGCTGACGCCCGGCTCCTACCGGGTCACCGGCGAGGTGGACCCGCAGCTGCTGGCCACCGTCGCCTCCTGGTGCGCCCAGCACGGGGTACTGCCGAACAGCCTCTCGGTCGAGCGGCACACGCTCGAAGACGTCTTTCTGGAACTCACGGGCAAGGAGCTGCGCGCATGAGCGCCGGTACGTTCACCCCGAACCCGGGGGCGGCTCCCGCGTCCCGCATGATCCTGGCGCAGACGGCGCTGGAGACCCGGATGCTGCTGCGCAACGGCGAGCAGCTGCTCCTGACCGTGATCATCCCGGCGCTGCTGCTGACCCTCTTCTCCACCGTCGACATCGTCACCGTGCCCCTTCGAGAGGGCGGCACGGAAAAATCCGTGGACTTCCTCGCACCCGGCATCCTGGCGCTCGCCGTGATGTCCACCGCCTTCACCGGCCAGGCCATCGCCACCGGTTTCGACCGCCGCTACGGGGTCCTCAAGCGGCTCGGGGCCTCGCCGCTGCCGCGCTGGGCGCTGATGGCGGCCAAGACCCTGTCGGTGCTGGTCACCGAGGTGCTCCAGATCGCCCTGCTGACGGTGATCGCCCTAGCGCTGGGCTGGTCCCCGCACGGGAACCCGCTGTCGGTCGCCGCGCTGATCCTGCTGGGCACGGCCGCCTTCTCCGGGCTCGGCCTGCTGATGGCGGGCACCCTCAAGGCGGAGATGACCCTGGCCGCCGCCAACCTGGTGTTCCTGCTGCTGCTGGTCGGCGGCGGGGTGATCGTGCCGATGGAGAAGTTCCCCGGCGCCGTCCAGTCCGTCCTCGGGCTGCTGCCCATCTCGGCCCTGTCCGACGGACTGCGCGAGGTGCTCCAGCACGGGGCCGCGCTGCCGTGGGGCGCCGTGGCGGTGCTGGCCGGCTGGGCCGTACTGGGTCTCGGCGCCGCGGCGCGCCTCTTCCGCTGGGAGTGAATCCCTTCCGCTGGACGTGACCGCGGCGGGAGGATGGGGACCTCCACACCATCAGCGACACACGACCACGACGCCGGGGGGCGGGCATGGCGCAGCGGGAGGCCGTTCTGCGGCTGGACGAGCAGTGGGCGCGGATCCGCTCGGGGGCCGCGCACGCGGAGCCCGCTGAGAGCGCCGAGTTACTGGACGAGCTGATCGGCGCGCTCCGCGAGCCCGCCCGGACCGACGCCGAGTGCGCCGCGCGGCTGGGGCTGCGCCTGGGCGACCTCGCGGCGCGCCGGTTCGCGGCCGGGGACCGGGCCGGGGCGCTGGGCGCCATGGAGGAGGGGCTGCGTCACGCGCGGCAGGCCGCCGGACACGCGCCGGAGTACGCCCGGTGGTACGCCCGCGCCCTGATCAACCAGGGGGTCTGGCTGGCCTGGCCGCTGAGCGACGGAGACAGGCTGCCCCGGTATCCGCTCGGCGCCGGGGCCGAGAACGGCCCGAGCGCCATGGAGCGGGCGGCCGGCGAGCGCGCCCGTGACCTGACCCGGACCGCCGTCGAGGTGTGGGCCGGCCTCGACCAGCACGATCCGGTCAACCGCCGGGGCCTCGCGCAGGCCAAGGTCTTCCTCGGGGACCGCCTCGCCGAGCTGGGCTTCGCCTCGGACGCGGTCGCCTGGGCGGTGGACGCGGAGTCCGGTTTCCGCCGACTGCTGCTCGCGGCCCCCGGCTCCGAGGAGGCGCAGGAGGCCGGGGAGGCCCTGGACCACATCGGCCGCCAGCTCGAACTGCGGCTGCGCTTCCTGGCCTTCGACTCCCTCGTGGGCCTGCGCGCGGAGGGCATGCTGCCCGAACGGCTGCTGCCCCAGGCCGTGGTGGCCGCCCGGATCCAGGGCCTGCCCGGCCCCGAGATCGCCGGCCGGCTGGGTCTGGAGGCCGAGCAGGTCGCCACGATGCTGGAGGTGACCCCCTGGCACGCGGTGTGGCGCATCGAGGTGCGCGGTCCTGACGGGTTGTGGAACGTACAGGGGCATCCATGGCATGGCGGGACAGACGTGAGGAACCGCTCAGCTGAGGACGTAGGGTCCGAATTGGTGCGGGGGTTCATGGACTGCCCGGACTACCCCGGCGACAGCGGCCATTGGCGCGTCCGCGTCTGGTGGCACGAGGAGGGCGATCCGGCCGGAGCCAGGTTCCGCCTGGTCATCGGGCCCGACGCACCAGCCGCCACCCCCTCGTGAAACTTTGCACAAGGCTCCGTTTACGATAGGAGCCGTGTTGAACCCCCTCGCTTACATCGCAGCCCGCTGGACTCCGTCACCCCGGACCGTCCGGCGGGCCGCGTTCGCCGCGCTCCTGATGAGCGTGGCCATCGTCATCACGGGCGGCGCGGTGCGGCTGACCGGATCCGGTCTCGGCTGCGACACCTGGCCCAAGTGCACCGACGAGAGCCTGATCGCGACGCGGGCTCAGGGCTTCCACGGCGCCATCGAGTTCGGCAACCGCATGCTGACGTACGTGCTCTCCGCGGCCGTCGGCTGGTGCATCGTCGCGGCCCGCTCGGCCACCCCCTGGCGCCACTCGCTGACCAGGCTCGGCTGGATCCAGTTCGTCATCGTGATGTCGAACGCCGTACTCGGCGGCATCACCGTCAGGACGGGCCTCAACCCGTACAGCGTGGCGGGCCACTTCCTCCTCGCCACCGCCCTGATCGCGGTCACCACCGTCACCTGGCAGCGCACCCGCGAGGGCGACGCCGCCCCCCGGCCGCGCGTGCCGCGCCCGGTGCGGGGGCTCTCGTGGGCGCTGATCGCGACCACCTTCGTGCTGATCGCGGCGGGTACGGTCGTCACCGGATCGGGACCGCACGCCGGCGACAGCAGCGAGATCGAGCGGATGCCGTTCGACTGGGCGGCCACCGCCCATGTGCACGCCGTCTCCGCCTGGGTGGTGTGTGCGCTGGCCGTCGCGATGTGGCTGGTGCTGCGCGTGGTGGACGCCCCGGCCGACACCCGGGCGCGCGCCCGCGACCTGCTGATCGTGCTGCTCGCCCAGGGCGCCATCGGCTACGTGCAGTTCTTCACCGAGCTGCCCGAGCTGCTCGTCGCCGCGCACATGCTCGGCTCCTGCGTGGTGTGGATCGCGGTGCTCCGCGTGGCCCTGAGTCTGCGCGAGCGGCCCGCGGCCTCGGCGGACATCCCCGCGCAGGCCGACTCTCAGCTCTCGGCCGTCTGATTCAGCCGCGCTCGTCCAGGCGGTAGACCCGCCGCGCGTTGCCCGCCGCGACCATGGCGGCCACCCGCTCCGCGTCGCGCCAGGAGCAGGCCCCGTCGGTGACCCAGCCGCCCAGGACCCGGCCCAGCGCCTCGCGGAACACCAGGGCGCCGACCGCGTGCAGTTCGGGCAGCCGCCCACCGCCGCTGGAGAAGAGCAGCTTGCCGAAGGGCGCGAGTTCCAGCAGCTCGGCCAGGACGGCGGCGGCCCGGGCCCCGGTCCGCGCGAGGACCGGTCCCAGGTCGGCGTGGACGTGCGGGTGGGCCGCCGCCAGCAGCGCCGTGTGCCGGTGGTACGGATACCCGCCGAGCAGCACCAGCGGCGCGCCCAGGCCCGCGGTGGCGCGTACGAACCCGGTCAGCGGCTCCGGATCGGCCGCGCCGGTGTGCATCTGGAGCGGCAGCCCGGACGTCACCGCGCTCCACAGCAGGTGTCGCAGGAGTACGGGGTCCCGTACCGTCCCGCCTTTGGCCCGCCCGGCCAGCCACCGGCCGGCCGCCCCGCGCACCTCGCCTGGGCCGGGCGGCTCGGGGGCGCGGGCCAGGGCGTACGCGTACTCCCTGTCCGCCCCGCAGGAAAAGGCGACGGCCCCGGCGGCGGCGTCGTGGACGGCCCCCGAGAGGTTGGCGAGGAAGGCCTCAACGGTCCCGGAGGTGTCGGCGACCTGCTCGGCGAGCGACTCCAGCCGGACGACCTCGAAGGCGTCCGCGTCCCCGGCGAGGGCCAGTTCCTTGGGCCCGGTGAGGTCTCCGGGGCTCCCCGTGTCGACCAGGTAGGCCCCCACGCCGGAACCGCGCAGCAGCCGCCGGCCTGCTTCGGCGGCGCCGAGCTCACGTCGCCGGGCCAGGTAGCGCAGGGGCGAGCAGTGCGGCTCCAGGCCAAGGAGCGGAGGGCACCAGCGGCGTACGGCGAAGCCGGTCTGGGTGTCGAAGGAGGTGGTGCCCGCGGCGGGCGGGCCTGCCGAGCGGACCAGCTCGGCCTCGAAGGTGCCGAGGCCCAGCTCCGTACGGAGCACTCCGTGGCAGTACTGGTCCACCAGGGGCGGCGTTTCGATCATCCGGGCATCCCGTTGCGGACGTGAGGAAGGGGCTTCCACACGTCCTAACGGGTGAGCGGGGTGTGAGGTGTTGCTCGCGCTGTTGACCGAGCCGCACCCCGTCCGAAACCAGGGGGTGTCCGGCGGATCACGGCCCGGCCCGAACCGACCCCGATCCGCCGGTCACAGCACTAGGCGCGCCCGCCGAGCTGGATGCCCGCCATCCGCTTCCACTCGTACGGGCCGGTCCGCACGCGGGCGGCCAGCTCCCCGTCGAGTTCCTCGTGCAGGGTCAGCCCGGCCTTCCGCGCGGCGAGCTCGGCCACGGCCCAGGTGGGGGCGACCAGGTCGCCCCAGCCGCCGTCCGTGCCCACGAGCACGATCCGGGTGCCGGCCTGGCCGATGTGGGCGAGCTGGCCCTCGGCGCCGCCGTGCTCCTTGGCGAACGCGCCGATCTGCCGGGCCAGCTTCGCCGCCGTGCGGTCCTGCTTCTTGTCAGCGGTCTCTGCGCTGTCTGCGGTCTCTGCCATACAAGGCATGCTACCGGCGGGTAATCAGCGGAGGAAGGGATCCACGGCCACGGCGACGAAGAGGAGCGACACATAGGTGATGGACCAGTGGAACAGCCGCATCTCCTTGAGCTTCGCGCCCGTGACGCCGGACTTCGCCCGGGCGTGCAGCCCGTGCGCCTCCCACAGCCACCAGCCGCCGGCCAGCAGCGCGACCGACGTGTAGAACCAGCCGGTGTAGCCCAGCGGGGTCAGCAGCAGCGAGACCGCCACCATCACCCAGCTGTAGAGGACGATCTGGCGCGCCACGACCCGGTTGCCGGCCACGACCGGCAGCATCGGCACGCCGACCCGCGCGTAGTCGTCCTTCACCTTCATCGACAGCGGCCAGTAGTGCGGCGGCGTCCAGAAGAAGATGACGAGGAAGAGGATGACGGCGGCCCAGGAGACCTCGTTCTTCACCGCCGACCAGCCGATGAGCACCGGCATGCAGCCGGCGATCCCGCCCCAGACGATGTTCTGCGCGGTGCGCCGCTTCAGCAGCATCGTGTAGACGACGACGTAGAAGAGGAGCGCGCCGAGCGCGAGGGCGGCCGACAGCCAGTTGATCAGCAGACCGAAGAACAGGGTGGAGACGACGCCGAGCGAGATGCCGAAGACCAGGCACTCGCGCGGGCTCACCATGCCGGTCACCAGCGGGCGCTGTGACGTACGGTCCATCAGCGCGTCGATGTCTCGGTCGATGTACATGTTCAGCGCGTTCGCGCCGCCCGCCGACAGGTAGCCGCCGAAGCAGGTGGCGAGCACCAGCCACAGCGACGGGACGCCCTGCTCGGCCAGGAACATCACCGGCACGGTCGTGATGAGCAGCAGTTCGATGATCCGTGGCTTGGTCAGTGCCACGAAAGCCATGGCCCGGGCCCCGAACGGCCGGTGACCGGAGCTCGTCCCGAGCACCCCCGCTGGACGGGATTCGACGGCCGTCACGCACACCCCTGAGAGAGAATCCAGCAAGCTCCGACGGACCCTTCAGAAAATGAAGGTCCGGTAAAGGCTTGCGCGTACCACGCCACTCTAGACGTTGCCCTTCCGTGGCCCGGCGCGGGGGTCGGCTCGTGTTGGGCCGATCGGACCGGGCACCGGTTGCGAACTGCCGGATGCCGGGTCCCGGATAGCGGACGCGGCCGGGGCGGCGACCTGACGACGACCGCCTGCACTCGAATAGCCGCACGCCCCGTCGGGGGTAGGCTCGGAATCGCGCCGGTGCACCGTTCGTCACCGGGAAAACAACATGTGGAGAGGAGCCCTGACCAACGGTGAGCACCAAGCCGACCACCACAGAGCTCGAGTGGACCGAACTGGACCAGCGGGCCGTCGACACCGCCCGCATCCTGGCCGCCGACGCGGTCCAGAAGGTCGGGAACGGCCACCCCGGTACGGCGATGAGCCTGGCCCCCGCCGCGTACACCCTGTTCCAGAAGGTCATGCGGCACGACCCGGCGGACCCCGAGTGGGTCGGCCGAGACCGTTTCGTGCTCTCCGCAGGGCACTCGTCCCTGACTCTTTACACCCAGCTCTACCTGGCCGGCTTCGGCCTGGAGCTGGACGACCTCAAGGCCTTCCGCACGTGGGGCTCCAAGACCCCCGGTCACCCGGAGTACGGTCACACGGCCGGCGTCGAGACCACCACCGGTCCGCTGGGCCAGGGTGTCGCCAACGCGGTGGGCATGGCCATGGCCGCCCGCTACGAGCGCGGCCTGTTCGACCCGGAGGCCGCCCCGGGCACCTCCCCGTTCGACCACATGGTCTACGCGATCGCCGGCGACGGCTGCCTCCAGGAGGGCATCTCCCACGAGGCGTCCGCGCTGGCCGGCCACCAGAAGCTCGGCAACCTGGTGCTGCTGTGGGACGACAACCACATCTCCATCGAGGGCGACACCGAGACGGCCGTCTCCGAGGACACCCTCGCGCGCTACGCGGCGTACGGCTGGCACGTCCAGCGCGTCGAGCAGCAGGAGAACGGCGACCTCGACCCGAAGGCGCTCTTCGCCGCCCTCCAGGCCGCCAAGGCCGAGACCGGCCGCCCGTCGTTCATCGCGGCCCGCTCGGTCATCGCCTGGCCGGCCCCGCACGCCCAGGGCACCGAGGCCTCCCACGGCTCGGCGCTCGGCAACGACGAGGTCGCCGCGACCAAGCGCGTGCTCGGCTTCGACCCGGAGCAGACCTTCGAGGTCTCCGACGAGGTCATCGCGCACACCCGCAAGGCCCTGGACCGTGGCCGCGAGGCCAAGGCCGCCTGGGAGAAGGACTTCTCCGCCTGGCGCACCTCCCACCCGGAGCGCGCCGCCGCCTTCGACCGCATCGAGGCCAACGAGCTGCCCGAGGGCTGGGAGGACAAGCTCCCCGTCTTCGAGCCCGGCAAGGGCGTCGCCACCCGCGCCGCCTCCGGCAAGGTCCTCGAGGCGCTCGGCGCGATCATCCCGGAGCTGTGGGGCGGCTCGGCCGACCTGGCCGGCTCCAACAACACCACGATCGACAAGCACTCGTCGTTCCTGCCCGTGGGCAACCCGCTGCCGGAGGCCGACCCGTACGGCCGCACCATCCACTTCGGCATCCGCGAGCACGCCATGGCCGCGGCCATGAACGGCATCGCGCTGCACGGCCACACCCGCATCTACGGCGGCACCTTCCTGGTGTTCTCCGACTACATGCGCAACGCCGTCCGCCTCTCCGCGCTGATGCACCTGCCGGTGACCTACGTGTGGACGCACGACTCCATCGGTCTCGGCGAGGACGGCCCGACCCACCAGCCGGTCGAGCACGTCGCCGCGCTGCGCGCCATCCCGGGCCTGAACGTGGTCCGTCCGGCGGACGCGAACGAGACCGCCATCGCCTGGCGCGAGGTCCTCCGCCGCCACACCAAGGTGTTCGGCAAGGGCGCCCCGCACGGTCTGGCGCTCACCCGCCAGGGCGTGCCGACGTACGCCCCGAACGAGGACGCGGCCAAGGGCGGCTACGTGCTCTTCGAGGCGGAGGGCGGCCCCGCCCAGGTCGTGCTCATCGGCACCGGCTCCGAGGTCCAGCTCGCCGTCGCCGCGCGCGAGGCGCTGCAGGCCGGGGGTGTCCCGGCCCGCGTGGTCTCGATGCCGTGCGTCGAGTGGTTCGAGGAGCAGGACCAGGACTACAAGGACAGCGTTCTGCCGCCCTCCGTCACGGCGCGAGTCGCGGTCGAGGCGGGTATCGGCCTGACCTGGCACCGTTACGTCGGTGACGCGGGCCGGATCGTGTCGCTGGAGCACTTCGGTGCCTCGGCCGACGGCGCCGTGCTGTTCCGCGAGTTCGGCCTGACCGCGGAAGCCGTGACCGCAGCCGCCCACGCCAGCATCGATTCAGCACGCCTCGCCGCAGCCGCGCGCTGACGCCGGTACAAGACCCAGTAGGAGATGCAATCCCCATGACAGACGCACTCAAGCGCCTCTCCGACGAGGGCGTGGCGATCTGGCTGGACGACCTGTCCCGCAAGCGCATCACGTCCGGCAACCTCGCCGAACTCATCGACCAGCAGCACGTGGTCGGTGTCACCACCAACCCGTCGATCTTCCAGAAGGCGATCAGCAGCGGTGACGGTTACGAGCAGCAGCTCGCCGACCTCGCCGCCCGCAAGGTCACCGTCGAAGAGGCGATCCGCATGATCACGACGGCGGACGTCCGCGACGCCGCCGACATCCTGCGCCCGGTCTACGACGCGACCGGCGGCCAGGACGGCCGCGTGTCGATCGAGGTCGACCCGCGCCTCGCGCACAACACCACGGCGACCGTCGCCGAGGCCAAGCAGCTCGCTTGGCTGGTGGACCGCCCGAACACGCTCATCAAGATCCCGGCGACCGAGGCCGGCCTGCCGGCGATCACCGAGGTCATCGGACGGGGCATCAGCGTCAACGTGACGCTGATCTTCTCGCTGGAGCGCTACCGCGCGGTCATGGACGCCTACCTGGCGGGCCTGGAGAAGGCGAAGGCCGCGGGCCTGGACCTCTCCAAGATCCACTCGGTGGCCTCCTTCTTCGTGTCCCGCGTGGACAGCGAGATCGACAAGCGCCTGGACGCGATCGGCACCGACGAGGCCAAGGCCCTCAAGGGCAAGGCCGCCCTCGCCAACGCCCGTCTGGCCTACGAGGCCTTCGAAGAGGTGTTCTCCGGCGAGCGCTGGGCCGCTCTGGACAAGGCGCAGGCCAACAAGCAGCGCCCGCTGTGGGCCTCGACCGGTGTGAAGGACCCGGCGTACAAGGACACCCTGTACGTGGTGGACCTGGTCGCCCCGGGCACCGTCAACACCATGCCGGAGGCCACCCTGGAGGCCACCGCCGACCACGGCGAGGTCTCCGGCGACACCATCCGCGGCACCTACGAGCAGGCGCGCGCCGAGCTGGACGCGGTCGCGAAGCTCGGCATCTCGTACGACGATGTGGTGCAGCTGCTGGAGGACGAAGGCGTCGAGAAGTTCGAGGCGTCGTGGAACGACCTGCTGAAGTCGACCGAGGCGGAGCTGCTGCGCCTCGCCCCCGCGGAGGACTGAGTATTTTGTCGGTGAACGGAGCGAACCCGCTTCGTGACGCACAGGACCGGCGGCTCCCGCGCATCGCGGGGCCGTCCGGCCTGGTCATTTTCGGCGTTACGGGTGACCTGTCGCGCAAGAAGCTGATGCCTGCCGTCTACGACCTGGCCAACCGCGGCCTGTTGCCTCCGGGCTTCTCGCTCATCGGCTTCGCCCGCCGTGAGTGGCAGGACGAGGACTTCGCCACGGAGGTGTACGAGGCCGTCAAGGAGCACTCGCGCACGCCCTTCCGTGAGGAGGTCTGGCAGCAGCTGGTGCAGGGCTGCCGGTTCGTGCAGGGCGACTTCGACGACGACGCGGCCTTCGAGACCCTGAAGGCGACGATCGAGGAGCTCGACAAGGCACAGGGCACGGGCGGCAACTTCGCCTTCTACCTGTCGGTCCCGCCGAAGTTCTTCCCCAAGGTGGTCCAGCAGCTCAAGGACCACGGTCTGGCGCAGAAGGAGGGCTCCTGGCGGCGTGCCGTCATCGAGAAGCCCTTCGGCCACGACCTGAAGAGCGCCGAGGAGCTCAACAAGGTCGTCCACGAGGTCTTCCCCCGTGACGAGGTCTTCCGGATCGACCACTACCTCGGCAAGGAGACCGTCCAGAACATCCTGGCTCTGCGCTTCGCCAACACCATGTTCGAGCCGATCTGGAACCGGTCGTACGTCGACCACGTACAGATCACGATGGCCGAGGACATCGGCATCGGCGGCCGGGCCGGGTACTACGACGGCATCGGGGC
The DNA here is from genome assembly GCF_053591315.1 of Streptomyces sp. NPDC003042. Classification (NCBI taxonomy): domain Bacteria; kingdom Bacillati; phylum Actinomycetota; class Actinomycetes; order Kitasatosporales; family Streptomycetaceae; genus Streptomyces; species Streptomyces sp. NPDC003042. The sequence goes on along the minus strand of NZ_JBSFTP010000002.1, from coordinate 127,204 downwards.
CGCCCGTGACGTCATCCAGAACCACCTGCTCCAGCTGCTGGCGCTGACGGCGATGGAGGAGCCCGGCTCCTTCCACCCCAAGGCGCTGGTGGCCGAGAAGCTCAAGGTGCTGACCGCCGTGGAGCTGCCCGAGGACCTGGGCAAGCACACCGTGCGCGGCCAGTACTCGGCGGCGTGGCAGGGCGGCGAGAAGGTCGTCGGGTACCTCGAAGAGGACGGCATCGACCCCAAGTCGAAGACCGACACCTACGCGGCGATCCGGCTGGAGATCAACAACCGCCGCTGGGCGGGCGTCCCCTTCTACCTGCGGACGGGCAAGCGCCTGGGCCGCCGGGTGACGGAGATCGCGGTGGTCTTCAAGCGGGCCCCGTACCTGCCGTTCGAGTCGGGCGCTACCGAGGAGCTGGGGCAGAACGCCCTGGTCATCCGGGTCCAGCCGGACGAGGGCGTGACGGTCCGCTTCGGCTCCAAGGTGCCGGGCACCTCCATGGAGGTCCGGGACGTCACGATGGACTTCGCCTACGGAGAGTCCTTCACCGAGTCCAGCCCCGAGGCCTACGAGCGGCTCATCCTGGACGTCCTGCTGGGTGACGCGAACCTCTTCCCGCGCCACCAGGAAGTCGAACTCTCCTGGAACATCCTCGACCCGATCGAGGAGTACTGGGACAAGAACGGCAAGCCCGCGCAGTACGCGGCGGGCACCTGGGGGCCGGTCGAGGCGGACGAAATGCTCGCACGAGACGGACGGAGCTGGCGCCGGCCATGAAGATCGACCTCACGGAGACCACCTCCAGCAAGATCAATGCCGCGTTGGTGCAGGCGCGCCGGGACATCGGCACGCCGGCCATCGGCATGGTCCTCACGCTGGTGATCGTGACCGACGAGGAGAACGCGTACGACGCGCTCAAATCGGCGAACGACGCGTCGCACGAACACCCCTCGCGGATCGTCGTCGTGGTCAGGCGGGTCAGCCGCTCCCCGCGCAGCCGCCGCGATGCCCGGCTCGACGCGGAGATCCGCGTCGGGACGGACTCCGGCACCGGCGAGACGGTGGTGCTGCGCCTGCACGGTGAACTGGTCAACCACGCCCAGTCGGTGGTTCTCCCCCTCCTGCTGCCCGACGCCCCCGTGGTCGTCTGGTACCCGGAGGGCGCTCCGACGGACCTGGCGGGCGACCCGCTGGGTGCGCTCGGGCAGCGCCGGATCACGGACACGTACGCCTGCGAGGAGCCGATCCAGGCCCTCGCGGCCCGGGCGGCGGCCTACGCCCCCGGCGACACGGACCTGTCCTGGACCCGGATCACCCCGTGGCGCTCGATGCTGGCGGCCGCTCTGGACCAGCAGAACCTTCTCGTCTCCTCGGCGACCGTCGAGGGCGAGGGCGACAACCCGAGTTGCGAACTGCTGGCCATGTGGCTGGCGGACCGCCTCGGGGTCCCGGTCAAGCGCACCGTCTCGTCGGGGCCGGGCCTGACCGCCGTACGCCTGGAGACCAAGGACGGCGCGATCGTCCTGGACCGCGCGGACGGCTCGCTGGCCACGCTGTGCATGCCGGGGCAGCCCGACCGCGCGGTGGCGCTCAAGCGCCGCGACACGGCCGAGCTCCTGGCGGAGGAGCTGCGCCGGCTGGACCCGGACAACACCTACGAGGCCTCGCTGAAGTTCGGCGTGGCCCGCCTGGAGGCGTCCACCGCCGAGGCTGCGCCCGAGCCCGAGCCCGAGGCCCCGCCGAAGCCGGCCCCCAAGCCGGCCAAGAAGGCCGCGGCCAAGCAGTAGACCGGGCTCCGGCCGGATCCGCGCCCGGGTCGCCGGCGGGGCTGAGCCTTCAGCCCCGCCGGCGTTTGCGGCTGCTCGAGCAGCGGTACCCCCAACTACCAAGAAGGCGGCAGCACATGGGTATGACGACTCCCCAGGTCGTCGTCCACCGGGACAAGGAGCTGATGGCTCAGGCCGCGGCGGCCCGGCTCATCACGAAGATCGTGGACGCCCAGGCGGCGCGCGGCAGCGCTTCCGTCGTCCTCACCGGCGGCCGCAACGGCAACGGCCTCCTCGCGGCCCTCGCCGCCGCACCCGCCCGGGACGCGGTCGACTGGTCCCGGCTGGACCTGTGGTGGGGCGACGAGCGGTACCTCCCCGCCGAGCACCCCGAGCGCAACCACACGCAGGCCCGCGCGGCCCTCCTGGACGCCGTCCCGGTGGACCCGGCACGTGTTCACGCCATGCCCGCCTCCGACGGCCCGTACGGGACCGATGTCGGGGCTGCCGCGGCCGCCTACGCCGCCGAACTGGCCCGGGCCGCCGGTCCCGAGGACCACGGCCCGGTCCCCCGCTTCGACGTGCTGATGCTGGGCGTGGGGCCGGACACCCACGTGGCGTCCCTGTTCCCCGAGCACCCGGCGGTCCGTGAGACGGAGCGTACGGTCGTCGGCGTCCACGGCGCCCCGAAGCCGCCGCCCACCCGCATCACCCTGACCCTCCCGGCCATCCGGGCGGCCCGCGAGGTCTGGCTGCTGGCGGCGGGCGAGGACAAGGCCGGCGCGGTCGCCATCGCGCTGGGCGGCGCGGGCGAGGTCCAGGCCCCGGCGGCTGCCGCCTACGGCCGCAGCCGCACCCTGTGGCTGCTGGACCGGGCGGCCGCGGCGAAGCTGCCGTCCGGCATGTACCCCCCGGCCTCGGCCTGACCCGTACGGCGAAGGGCCCGTCCCGGTGGACGGGCCCTTCGCCGTTGGTCAGCTCAGCTCAGTCGGATCAGCTCCGGCCGCGGAGCTCGCGGTACGTGGCCACCAGCGCGCGCGTCGAGGGGTCCAGGCCCTCGACGTGCGAGCCTTCCGTGAGCGCCGGCTCCACCCGCTTCGCGAGGACCTTGCCGAGCTCCACGCCCCACTGGTCGAAGGAGTCGATGTTCCACACGGCGCCCTGGACGAAGACCTTGTGCTCGTACAGGGCGATGAGCTGCCCCAGCACCGACGGGGTCAGCTCGGCGGCGAGGATCGTCGTCGTCGGGTGGTTGCCCTGGAAGGTCTTGTGCGGGACGAGCTCCTCGGGCACGCCTTCTGCCCGTACCTCCTGCGCCGTCTTGCCGAAGGCCAGGGCCTGCGTCTGCGCGAAGAAGTTCGCCATCAGCAGGTCGTGCTGGGCCTCCAGCGCGGGCGGGAGTTCCGCGACCGGCCGGGCGAAGCCGATGAAGTCCGCGGGGATCATCCGGGTGCCCTGGTGGATCAGCTGGTAGTACGCGTGCTGCCCGTTGGTTCCGGGCGTGCCCCACACCACGGGGCCGGTCTGCCAGTCCACCGGATTGCCGTCCCGGTCCACGGACTTGCCGTTGGATTCCATGTCGAGCTGCTGCAAGTACGCCGTGAAACGCGAGAGGTAGTGGCTGTACGGCAGCACCGCGTGCGCGTGCGCGTCGAAGAATCCGCCGTACCAGACGCCCAACAGGCCCAGCAGCAGCGGTGCGTTCTCCTGCGGCGGCGCCGTGCGGAAGTGCCGGTCCATGTCCGCGAACCCGCCCAGCAGCTCCCGGAAGGCGTCCGGGCCGATCGCGACCATCAGCGAGAGCCCGATCGCCGAGTCGAAGGAGTAGCGCCCGCCGACCCAGTCCCAGAACTCGAACATGTTGGCCGGGTCGATGCCGAACTCGGTGACCTTCTCGGCGTTGGTCGAGAGCGCCACGAAGTGCCGTGCCACGGCGGCCTGGTCACCGCCCAGGGCGGCGAGCAGCCATTGCCGCGCCGACGTGGCGTTGGTGATGGTCTCGATCGTCGTGAAGGTCTTGGACGCGATGACGAACAGCGTCTGCTCCGGGTCCAGTTCCCGCAGGGCCTCGTGCAGGTCGGCGCCGTCGACGTTGGACACGAACCGCAGGGTCAGCCCGCGGTCGCTGAAGGCGCGCAGTGCCTCGTACGCCATCGCGGGGCCCAGATCGGAGCCGCCGATACCGATGTTGACCACGTTCTTGATGCGCTTGCCGGTGTGGCCGGTCCACTCCCCCGACCTGACCCGCTCGGAGAAGGCCGCCATCTTGTCGAGCACCGCGTGAACGCCGGGGACGACGTTCTCGCCGTCCACCTCGACGACCGCGTCCCTCGGCGCGCGCAGGGCGGTGTGCAGGACCGCCCGGTCCTCGGTCGTGTTGATCTTCTCGCCGCGGAACATCGCGTCGCGCAGCTCGGCCACTCCGGTCGCCGACGCCAGTTCGCGCAGCAGCGCGAGCGTCTCGTCCGTCACGAGGTGCTTCGCATAGTCGATGTACAGGTCACCGACCCGCAGGGTGTACCCGGTGCCCCGGTCCGGATCCGTCTCGAACAGCTCCCGCAGATGCGTCCGGCCCAGCTCTTCCCGGTGCTTGCCGAGTGCGTTCCACTCCGGCATCCGGTTGAGCCTCATAGACCTGTCTGCGTTCATCTCGGACATCAACCCACTTCTTCCGTCCTGTTGTGCCCCGCCGCCTCCAACCTAAGGGATCCGAAGGGGGACAAGGCACAGAAAGAGGCCCGGCCCGCGGGATTCGCTCTCCCGCGGGCCGGGCCTCAAGTCACTCTCCGGTGGACCCGGCCTCGCCGAGTCTCAGATCTCGCCGCGGAGTTTGGCGAGTGCCTCCGCGAGGATCGCCTCGCCGTCGGCGTCCGTGCGGCGCTCCCGTACGTACGCGAGGTGCGTCTTGTACGGCTCCGTGCGCGGCGGCGCGGGCGGCTTGTCCCGGTCCTGGCCGGCCGGGAACCCGCAGCGCGGGCAGTCCCAGGTGTCCGGCACCTGCGCGTCGCTGGCGAAGCTGGGCTGCGTCTCGTGCCCGTTCGAGCACCAGAAGGAAATGCGCAGACGGGGCGCGGATTCACCGCGCTCGGCCTCGCCCATCGGCCCGGCTCCGACCCGACTTCCACGAATCGCGTTGCCACTTGCCACGGTCGTAACTCCCTGCGTGATGGTGCCGCGGAGCGTGAGGGGATGCCCGCTGCGGGCGACCCAGTCTACGTAAGGCCCAACGGTCGTCCACCGACCGGAGTTACTCGCTCCGGAGCGTGGACGCCGGACCTCATGATAGGCCGGGCGGACCGGGCAGGACCGCCGGAATGGCCAGAACCGTCAGCCGTTGGACTTCACGAGCAGGCCGAGCGCGACGATGCAGGCGAACCACAGGAGGCCGACCACGACGGTGATCCGGTCCAGGTTGCGCTCTGCCACGGAGGAGCCGCCGACCGACGACTGCATACCGCCGCCGAACATGTCGGAAAGGCCGCCACCCTTGCCCTTGTGCATCAGCACGAGCAGCATCAGCAGGGCGCTGAATACGACCAGGGCGATCGAGAACCCCATAATCACGGCTGATTCCTACTTTCTGGGCTTTCCGGCTGGTCCGGGATGTGCGCGGGGGCCAGCGGCCGATGGTGCGGCCTCTGGCCCCCGCAAGGGTACGACGGATCCGCCCTACCGCATACTCACTGGTCGCGGAAGCGGACGATCTTGACGAACTCGTCCGGGTCCAGCGCCGCGCCGCCGATCAGCGCGCCGTCGACGTCGGGCTGGGCCATGATCGCGGCGATGTTGCCGGACTTCACCGAGCCGCCGTACTGGATGCGGACCTTGTCGGCCAGCTCCTGGGAGTACAGCTCGGCGAGGCGGCCACGGATCGCCCCGCAGACCTCCTGCGCGTCCTCGGGGGTGGCGACCTCGCCGGTCCCGATGGCCCAGACGGGCTCGTACGCGATCACGATGGACTCGGCCTGCCCGGCCGGGATGTCCCTCAGGCCGCCGTCGACCTGGTTCAGCGTGTACTGGACCTGCTGGCCGGCCTTGCGGATGTCCAGGCCCTCGCCGACGCACAGGATGGGGGTGATCCCGTGCTTGAAGGCGGCCTTGACCTTGGCGTTGCAGATCTCGTCGCTCTCGCCGTGGTACTGGCGGCGCTCGCTGTGGCCGACGGTCACGTACGAGCAGTTCAGCTTCGACAGCATCGGGCCGGAGATCTCGCCGGTGTAGGCCCCGGAGTCGTGCGCCGAGATGTCCTGGGCGCCGTACTTGATCCTCAGCTTGTCGCCGTCGACCAGCGTCTGCACCGTGCGCAGGTCGGTGAAGGGGGGCAGGACCGCGACCTCGACGGCGTCGTAGTCCTTGTCGGCCAGGGAGAAGGCGAGCTTCTGGACGTGGGCGATGGCCTCGAGGTGGTTGAGGTTCATCTTCCAGTTGCCCGCCATCAGCGGGGTACGGCCGTTTTCAACTGCGGACATAAGGGTTCAGCCCTCCAGGGCGGCGAGGCCGGGGAGCGTCTTGCCCTCGAGGTATTCGAGGGAGGCGCCGCCACCGGTGGAAATGTGGCCGAATGCGTTCTCGTCGAAGCCCAGGATGCGGACCGCGGCGGCGCTGTCGCCGCCGCCGACGACGGTGAAGGCATGGCTGTCGACCAGGGCCTGCGCGATGGCGGTGGTGCCGCCCGCGTAGTCGGGGTGCTCGAAGACGCCCACGGGACCGTTCCAGAAGACGGTCTCGGCGTCGGCGATCTTCGACGCGTAGAGCTCACGCGTCTTCGGGCCGATGTCCAGCCCCTCCTTGTCGGAGGGGATCTTGTCGGCGTCGACGGTGATGAAGTCCGCCGGGGTCTTGCCCTTGAGGTCGGGGAAGTCGGCGGAGGCGAGGATGTCGACCGGCAGGACCAGCTCGACGCCGTTCGCCTCGGCGCGCTCCATGTACTCCTTGACGACGCCGACCTGGTCCTTCTGGAGCAGGGAGATGCCGACCTCGTGGCCCTGGGCGTGGAGGAAGGTGTACGCCATGCCGCCGCCGATCAGGATGCGGTCGGCCTTGCCGAGCAGCGCGTCGATGACGGCGAGCTTGTCGGAGACCTTGGCGCCGCCGAGGATGACGACGTACGGGCGCTTGACCTCGGCGGTCAGCTTCTTCAGGACGCCGACCTCAGTGGCGATGAGGTAGCCGGCCGCGTGCGGGAGGCGTGCAGGCAGGTCGAAGACCGAGGCGTGCTTGCGGTGGACAGCGCCGAAGCCGTCGCCGACGTAGACGTCGGCCAGTTCGGCGAGCTGGTCCGCGAAGGCGCCGCGCTCGGCGTCGTCCTTCGAGGTCTCACCGGCGTTGAAGCGCAGGTTCTCGATGACGGCGACCTGGCCGTCGGCGAGGGCCGCGACGGTCTCCTTGGCGGAGGCGCCGACGGTGTCGGTGGCGAACGCGACGTCCGAGCCGAGCAGCTCGCCGAGCCGCTCGGCGGCCGGGGCGAGCGAGAAGGCCGGGTCCGGGGCACCCTTGGGACGGCCCAGGTGCGAGGCGACGACCACGCGGGCGCCGGCTTCGGCGAGCTTCGCGATGGTCGGCTGGACGGCGCGGATGCGGCCGTCGTCGGTAATCCTGCCTTCGGCGAGCGGCACGTTGAGGTCCGCGCGTACGAAGACCCGCTTGCCGGAAACGCCCTCGGCGAGAAGTTCGTCGATCGTCTTCATGTGTTTCTACTCCTTGTCCCCATGCAGGGGCTTTCGTGCCCGTGCAGGGCGAGAGGACGAGGCAAGCCACAGGGCCCGTGCGGCGCTTCGTCGCGCTGCCCGGACCCTGTGCCTCACATCGTGGTGCCTTGCCCTGCGTGCTTAGAGCTGGCCGCCGACGAAGACGGTGAGGTCGACGAGGCGGTTGGAGTAGCCCCACTCGTTGTCGTACCAGCCGACGACCTTGGCCTGCGTACCGCCCTGAACCATGGTCAGGGAGGAGTCGAAGGTACAGGAGGCCGGCCAGTTGACGATGTCCGAGGAGACGATCGCGTCCTCGGTGTAGTCGAGGATGCCCTTGAGCTGGCCCTGGGCGGCCTTCTGGAACGCGGCGTTGATCTCTTCCACGGTGGTCTCGCGGGAGAGCTCCAGCACCAGGTCGGTGACCGAGCCGGTCGGGACCGGGACGCGCATGGCGATGCCGTCCAGCTTGCCCTTGAGCTGCGGGAGGACCAGCGCGGTGGCCTTGGCGGCACCGGTGGAGGTCGGGATGATGTTCTCGGCGGCGGCGCGGGCGCGGCGCAGGTCCGAGTGCGGGAAGTCGAGGATGCGCTGGTCGTTCGTGTACGCGTGGACCGTCGTCATCATGCCCTTGACGATGCCGAAGCTCTCGTCGAGGACCTTGGCCATCGGCGCCACGCAGTTGGTGGTGCAGGAGGCGTTGGAGATGACGTGGTGGTTGGCCGCGTCGTACTTGTCCTGGTTGACGCCCATCACGATGGTGATGTCCTCGTCCTTGGCCGGAGCCGAGATGAGGACCTTCTTCGCGCCGGCGGCGATGTGCTTGGCGGCGTCGGCCTTCTTCGTGAAGATGCCGGTCGACTCGATGACGATGTCGGCGCCCAGCTCACCCCAGGGGAGGTTCGCGGGGTCGCGCTCGGCGAAGGTCTTGAAGGTCTGACTGCCGACGGTGATGCTGTCGGTGGTGTGGCTGACGTCTTGCTTGAGGCGACCCAGGATGGTGTCGTACTTGAGCAGGTGCACCAGGGTCGCGTTGTCAGTCAGGTCGTTGACACCGACGATCTCGATGTCCGCTCCCTGCTCCAGGAGCGCACGGAAGTAGTTGCGGCCAATTCGGCCAAAACCGTTGATGCCTACGCGGATCGTCACGAACCGATCTCCTCGTTGGTGCGCCGGTCTACTGCGCCGGCGAGCTGTATGGGATGTCCCCGACCGCTTATGACCCTACCTCTCCGTGAGCTTCTGGGTGACATCGGCCAGGGCCTGACACGCCTTCTTCCCCTGTACCAAGCACTCGACACGGGGACGTCGGGCACTTCGCCCCCCGTCACCCAGAGTGAGCGACGGGGGGTCCGCCGGTCAGTGGTGCAGGGATCTCAGGGCCTTACCGACGAGTACGGCTCGGTCCGCCGCGGCCGGCACGTGTTCGAGGCCGAAACCGAGGAGCACGGTGTCACCGGTAGTGATCGAGGCATAGGACGTGAACAGCTCTCCGGTCCTGGACCAATCGCCCGGAACATCGGGGCTTCCGGCAGGTGCGCCCTGGACGGCCCAGACGCCGAGCGAGGTCTCGAAGCCCTCGACGGCCTGGTCCGCCCCGCCCACCGACACCCGTGCCTCGTCCGCGAAGACCCCGCGGCCGCCCGACCCGGGGTCGGTGATGTACGCCAGAGAGACCTCGACGGTCCTGCCCGCGTAGGCGCTCAGGTCGAAGGAGACCTGCTTCCAGCCGCCGGAGGAGCCGGTGAAGCTGTTCCAGGCGCCGCTGGTGCCCCGCGGGGTGCAGCCCGCGGCCTCCAGGGTGAGGTAACGGCGCAGGAAGGGATGGCCGTTCATGAAGAACCCGGCCTCGCACTCCACCGGGACCGTGGCGGAGCTCAGCCCGCCCTGGTCCGCCAGTGTGGTCCAGTCGTCCCCGCCGGCCGTACGGGCTTCCAGGACGGCGTGGTCGTAGCCCTCCTCGGTGTTCCAGTTGAGGGCCGTCTTCAGCTGCGGCTTGTCGGCGGCGCTCACCCCGGTCAGGTCGATGGTGCGCGTGAGCCGCCTCCAGTCGTCGTCCTCGTGGGTCGCCGCGGCCATCCCGCTGCCCGCGTAGGGGGCGTACGGGTTCACGACCCCCGTGTACCGGCCCGCCTGCGCGCTCTTGAACTGCGGGAACTGCGCCGGCGGCAGGGTGTCGGAGGTCACGGTGTAGGCCCCCGGGGCGTTCAGCGGGTTGCCCGCCGCGTCCCCGAGAGCGCCCGTGGCGCCGCCGAGGGCGCCGGCGCCGGCGAAGCCGGTGGGCACGCCGGCCGCGGCCCGCCCGTAGGCGCCGAGCCAGTACTGGCTGAAGTCGTTGGTCACGGCCCGGCCGACCTGGGCGTTTCCGCCTGCCAGCTCACCGGCCTCGATCAGCTTGCCGCCCTCGTTGAGGAAGGCGCGTACGGCCAGCTGGGTGGCGCCGCCGGGGGTCTTGGCCCCGGTGTAGTGGACGGCCGTACGGAAGTGGGAGAGCACCCCCAGGCGGTGCGGGACGCCCTGCGCGGCCACGTCCCAGACCGCCGCGGACTTCCCGTTGGCGCGCAGCGCGTCGACGTAGGTCTGGGCGTGCCGCGCCGTCGCGCCCTCCTCGGCGATGACGAGGACGTCCGCCCGTGGCCGTTCGGCGACCGTGTACGTGAAGTGCTCGCTGGAGACCTGTCCACCGGAGCGGTCCCGGCCGGTGAACCAGACCTCGACCCGGTCGCCGGGCCGCGCGCCCTCGACCTCGGCGCGGTACTCGTCGAACCAGTTGTTGTCCTCGCCGCCGTAGACCTCGCCGCCCTTCCAGGCCTCCAGGTCCTCGTCGTGCGTGCGGCCGCCGTTGACGCGGTACTTGAGCTCCTTGTCGCGCAGCGCCTTGCGGGCGGTGACGGAGACCGTCTGGTCCTCACCGCGTGGGGCGTAGGAGGTGGTGAAGGGGTCCGGGGTGAAGTCGGCCGCGCTCAGACCGACGGCGGACGCCGGCCGGTCGGGGTGCGCGGCGCTGTCGCCGACGGAGAGCGCGAAGGGGATGTTCTTGGCGAATTCGCCCTGGATGAGCTTCTCGTCATCCGGGAAGTTGAAGCCGGAGGCGCAGTCCTCGGGCTTCCACTGGTCGTTCGGGTCGCTCGCGGAGGCCGTCTGGCAGGTGGTCATCTCGGGGGTGAACATCATGATGCCGTTGGCGTTGGCCGCGTGCCCGTCGGCTTCGCCGTTGGTCGTGTACAGCTCGGAGGAGACCTGCGGGTGGTAGCCGGGGACCGCGGGGTTCTCGGGGGTGCCTGCGAGCGCCTTGTAGGCCACGTCGTCCGGGGTCGGGGTGGCCACCTGCCAGCCCACTCCGTAGAGGATCAGCTCGGCGGCGGAGTGGTAGTTGACGGCGTACTCGAAGCCGATGCGCTTCTGGAAGGCGTCGAGGGCGACGGTCTCGGGTTCGGAGGAGGCCGCGGGGCCGCGGTAGGTCTCGCTCGACCGGTTGGGCGAGGAGCCCTCGTTGTCGTAGCCCCACTTGTAGGCGAAGTTGCGGTTGAGGTCGACGCCGTCGCCGGTGGTGATCTTGCCGTCGCCGTTGTTGTCGCGCAGGTTCTTGCGCCACAGCCGGGCGCTGTCGGCGGAGAAGGTGTGGTCGTACCCGTCGGGGTTGGCGGAGATGAGGAACCACAGCTCGGTGGAGTCCACCAGCTTGGTGATCCGCGCGTCCCTGCCGTAGCCGTCGAGGGTGTGGTGCATCAGCCGCCGGGTCATCTCGGGGGTGATCCACTCGCGGGCGTGCTGGTTCGACATGTAGAGCACGGACGGTTTGTCGCCGTCCTTGGTCCTCTTCGCGTCCTTGGTGACCTTGACGGCGAGGATGTCCTTGCCCTGGACGGTCTTGCCGAGGGAGACGACCTTGGTGAGCGACGGGTTCTCCCGCGCGGTCCGCAGGATCTCCTCCTGGAGGCCGCCCTTGCCGCTGTACGGGCGGAAGACCCCGTCCCCGGCGGCCTTGGCGCGGGCGAGCCCCTGGGCGGGGATCTTGCGCTCGGCGAGGGTGACGCCCTGGGCGGCGAGCTGCTTCGCCTGGCCGCCGGTGAGGAAGAGCTCGACGCGGGCGGTCCCCGTCTCGGGGGCCTGTTCGGTGAGTTCGTGGGCGTCCTGCCCGGCGGCGAGGACGAGCGGGACCTGCTCGCGGGTGATGTCGGCGTCGTAGACCCGTACCTCGTCGGCGCCGGGTGCGGCGTCGGACGGGGGCCGGTCCTGGGCTGCGGCGGGTAACGCGGCCAGTGCGGTTGCGAAGACGAATGCGCTTGCGGCGAGGATCGTTCTCGCGCGGTGCCTCATGTGCCCCCCTGGGGGTCGTCTGCCACGAAAGCTTCGGACGACAGGCTCACGAGGAGTCCATGCCCATGTCAATGGGCCCTGGGGGCGACACGGCCGGAAGGGGCCCGCACGGGTGAGCGTGCGGACCCCTTCCGGAGTAGCGCCGGGTCTGGCCGGGGGGATGGCCCGAGGGGCCGAATCAGCCGGCCATGTTGTCGGCCAGCTCCTCGCTGAGGTCGAGGTTGCACTCCGTGCCCGGGATGCCGAGGTCCTGGGCCCGCTTGTCGGCCATCGCCAGCAGGCGCCGGATCCGGCCCGCGACCGCGTCCTTCGTCAGCGGCGGGTCGGCGAGGGCGCCCAGCTCCTCCAGGGAGGCCTGCTTGTGCTCCATGCGCAGCCGGCCGGCCGCGGCGAGGTGCTCGGGGACCTCCTCGCCGAGGATCTCCAGCGCGCGCTGCACCCGGGCTCCGGCGGCCACCGCGGCCCGCGCGGAGCGGCGCAGGTTGGCGTCGTCGAAGTTGGCGAGGCGGTTGGCGGTGGCGCGCACCTCGCGCCGCATCCGCCGCTCCTCCCAGGCCAGCACCGAGTCGTGGGCGCCTAGGCGGGTCAGCAGGGCCCCGATCGCGTCGCCGTCGCGGACCACGACCCGGTCCACGCCGCGCACCTCGCGCGCCTTGGCGGCGATCGAGAGCCGGCGGGCGGCGCCCACCAGGGCCAGGGCGGCTTCCGGACCCGGGCAGGTGACCTCCAGGGAGGAGGAGCGGCCCGGCTCGGTGAGCGAGCCGTGGGCCAGGAAGGCGCCGCGCCAGGCGGCCTCCGCGTCACAGGTGGCCCCGGAGACCACCTGCGGGGGAAGACCGCGGATGGGCCGGCCGCGGCCGTCCACGAGACCCGTCTGGCGGGCCAGCTGGTCCCCGCCCGCCACGACCCGCACCACGAAGCGGCTGCCCCGGCGCAGTCCGCCCGGGGCCATCACCACCAGGTCGGAGGAGTGGCCGAAGATCTCCAGGATGTCCTTGCGCAGCCGCCGGGCGGCGACTCCGGTGTCCAGCTCCGCCTCGATGACGATGCGGCCGCTCACGAGGTGCAACCCGCCCGCGAACCGAAGAATCGCCGAGACCTCAGCCTTCCTGCAGCAGGTCCGGGTGACGGGCAGGCGGGAGATCTCATCCTTCACCGCGGGCGTCATCGCCATGGGCCGATCCTTCCATGCATCCGAAAAATACGGTCGTACGCGGCGGCCAGCAGCTCCGGGTCGTGCTTCGGAGAGCCGTCCAGTCTGGCCACCGGCGCCAGCTCGACCGCGGCACCGAACCGTTTTGCGGCATGGGCGAGGGACTCGCGGTCGGGCACGGCGGCCTCGTCGGCCAGCACCACGTCCAGGGCGAGTTTAGGGGCGTGTCGGGCCAAAACCTCCAAATGACGCTGCGGAGAGAAGCCCTCTGTTTCTCCGGGCTGCGGAGCGAGGTTCAGCGAGAGGACCCGCCGGGCCTTCGTCTGGACCAGCGCGTCGAGCAGTTGCGGCACCAGCAGGTGCGGGATGACGGAGGAGAACCAGGACCCCGGACCGAGCACGACCCAGTCGGCGTCGAGCACCGCGGCGACCGCCTCCGGCACGGCCGGCGGGTCGCTCGGCACCACCTGTACGGAGAGCACCTCGCCCGGCGTCAGGGCCACCGTGGCCTGCCCCCGGACGGTGTCCACGTCCTCCGGGCGAGCCGGATCGTGGCCCTTGACCAGCGCCTGGAGCTCCAGCGGCACCGCCGACATCGGCAGGACCCGGCCGTGCGCGCCCAGCAGCTTGCCGACCAGGTCCAGCGCCTGGACGGGGTCGCCCAGCTGCTCCCACAGGGCGACGATCAGCAGATTGCCGACCGCGTGCTCGTGCAGGTCGCCCCGGGACTGGAAGCGGTGCTGGATGACGCGGGCCCAGGTCTGGCCCCATTCGTCGTCCCCGCACAGCGCGGCCAGCGCCTTGCGCAGGTCACCGGGGGGCAGCACGCCCAGCTCCTCCCGGAGCCGGCCGCTGGAGCCGCCGTCGTCGGCGACGGTGACGACGGCGGTGAGCTCACCGGTGATGCGGCGCAGCGCGGCGAGGGAGGCCGACAGCCCCATGCCGCCGCCCAGGGCGACGACCTTGGGGGCGACCACCTTGCGTGCCGCGCCTCGGCGGCCGGCGCGGCCCGCGCCGTCCTCTCCCCCTTCGGGGGCGAAGCGGCGCAGGCGGCGCAGTCGCAGGGTCCGTCCGGTCACTCCCGCCCCATGTCCCGGTGGACGACGACGGTCTCGACTCCCTCGGACGCCAGGCGGGCGGCGAGCTTCTCGGACATGGCCACGCTGCGGTGCTTGCCGCCCGTGCAGCCGACCGCGATGGTCACGTACCGCTTGCCCTCGCGGCGGTAGCCGGTGGCGATGAGCTGGAGCAGCTCGGTGTAGCGGTCGAGGAACTCCTTGGCGCCGGGCTGGCTGAAGACGTAGCCCGACACCTCCTCGTTGAGTCCGGTGAAGGGGCGCAGCTCGGGGACCCAGTGCGGGTTGGGGATGAAGCGGCAGTCGACGACGAGGTCGGCGTCGACGGGGAGGCCGTACTTGTAGCCGAAGGACATGACGGTGGCCCGCAGCTCGGGCTCCTCGTCGCCCGCGAACTGGGCGTCCATCTTCGCGCGCAGCTCGTGCACGTTGAGGCTGGAGGTGTCGATGACCAGGTCGGCGTCGCCGCGCAGCTCGCGCAGCAGGTCACGCTCGGCCGCGATGCCGTCGACGATGCGGCCGTCGCCCTGGAGGGGGTGCGGGCGGCGCACCGACTCGAAGCGGCGGACCAGCGCGTCGTCGGAGGACTCCAGGAAGACGATGCGCCGGGTGACCCCGCGGGCCTCCAGGTCGGCGAGCGACTCGCGCAGCGCGTCGAAGAACTGGCGGCCGCGGACATCGACGACGACGGCGATGCGCGCCACGTTGCCCTGGGAGCGGGCGCCGAGTTCCACCATCGTGGGGATCAGCGCCGGCGGGAGGTTGTCGACGACGAACCAGCCGAGGTCCTCCAGGCACTTGGCCGCCGTACTGCGGCCGGCCCCGGACATCCCGGAGATGATCACCAGCTCGGGGATGGCGACCTCGGCGTTGTCGCCGGGCTCCACTGTCGTGCCCGTACTCACCTGTGCTCCGTCTCGGTCGTACTCGGTCTGCTCGGACTGCTCGGACTGCTCGGACTCGTGCTCGTGCTCGGACTCGTGCTCGGTCATTGCTCGGTCCCCCGTTCGGACGGTGCCCCCGCCGACGCGGGTGCCTCGTCCTCCATGATCTCTCCTGTCGCCGTGTTGACGGCAGGACCAGCGGGAACGGCCTCGGCGAGGGCCGCGACCACGGTCTCGGCCGTCTTGCGGCCTATGCCCGGGACCTCACAGATCTGATCGATTGTGGCCTGTCTCAGCCTTTTCACCGAACCGAAGTGTTTGACCAGGGCCAGCCTGCGGCTCTCGCCGAGACCGGGCACCTCGTCCAGGGGGCCGGCCTTCAGGCGCTTGCCGCGCTTGGCCCGCTGGTACTGGATGGCGAACCGGTGGGCTTCGTCACGCACCCGCTGGAGCAGGTAGAGGCCCTCGCTGGTGCGGGGCAGCACGACGGGGTCGTCCTCGCCGGGCACCCAGACCTCCTCCAGCCGCTTGGCCAGCCCGCACACGGCCACGTCGTCGACGCCGAGCTCCTCCAGGGCGCGCTTGGCGGCGGCGACCTGCGGCCGGCCGCCGTCGACCACGACGAGCTGCGGCGGGTACGCGAAGCGCTTGGGGCGCCCGTCGTCCTCGGGCACCTCTCCCGCGCCGTCCTCCTCGACCCACTCCCCCGTCTTCGTCTTCTCCTGGAGGTAGCGGCGAAAACGCCGGGAGACCACCTCGTGCATGGAGCGGACGTCGTCCTGCCCCAGATGCGACTTGATCTGGAAGCGCCGGTACTCGCTCTTGCGGGCGAGCCCGTCCTCGAAGACGACCATGGACGCCACGACGTCGTCGCCCTGGAGGTGCGAGATGTCGAAGCACTCGATGCGCAGCGGCGCGCTGTCCAGCTCCAGGGCCTCGGCGATCTCCTCCAGGGCCCGGGAGCGGGTGGTGAGGTCGGCGGCGCGCTTGGTCTTGTGCAGGGCGAGGGACTGCAGGGCGTTGCGGTGGACGGTCTCCATCAGCGCCTTCTTGTCCCCGCGCTGCGGAATGCGCAGGTTGACGTTCGACCCGCGCCTCTCGGCGAGCCACTCGCCCAGAGCGGGCGTGTCCTCGGGAAGCGCCGGAACCAGCACCTCCTTGGGGACCGCCTCGCCCTGCTCCTCCCCGTACAACTGCTGGAGGGCGTGCTCGACGAGCCCCGCCGTGTCCACGGCCTCGACCTTGTCGGTGACCCAGCCGCGCTGGCCCCGGACCCGCCCGCCGCGGACGTGGAAGATCTGCACGGCCGCTTCGAGCTCGTCCTCCGCGACCGCGATCAGGTCGGCGTCGGTGGCGTCGGCGAGCACGACGGCGTTCTTCTCCATGGCCCGGCGCAGGGCCCCTATGTCGTCACGCAGCCGGGCCGCCTTCTCGTACTCCATCTCCTCGGCCGCCTCGCGCATCTGCTGTTCGAGGCGGGAGAGGTAGGTGCCGGTGCGGCCGGCCATGAAGTCGCAGAAGTCCTCGGCCAGTTCGCGGTGCTCCTCGGGGGTGACGCGGCCGACGCAGGGCGCGGAGCACTTGCCGATGTAGCCGAGCAGGCAGGGACGGCCGATCTGCTCGGAGCGCTTGAAGACCCCGGCGGAGCAGGTGCGCACGGGGAAGACCCGCAGCATCAGGTCGACGGTCTCGCGGATGGCCCAGGCGTGCCCGTACGGGCCGAAGTAGCGCACGCCCTTCTTCTTGGGGCCGCGCATGACCTGGACGCGGGGGTACTGCTCGTTCATCGTGACGGCGAGGGAGGGGTAGCTCTTGTCGTCCCGGTACTTGACGTTGAACCGGGGGTCGTACTCCTTGATCCAGGAGTATTCGAGCTGGAGCGCCTCGACCTCGGTCGACACCACGGTCCACTCGACGGCGGCGGCCGTGGTGACCATGGTGGCGGTACGCGGATGCAGGTTCGCGACGTCCTGGAAGTAGCTGGCCAGGCGCTGGCGCAGGCTCTTGGCCTTCCCGACGTAGATCACCCGACGGTGCTCGTCGCGGAACTTGTAGACCCCGGGAGAGTCGGGGACCTGTCCCGGCTTGGGACGGTAGCTGGAAGGGTCGGCCATGCCAACACCCTACTGGCGCGCAAGGACAACGAACCGTACCCGTCCGCCTCCGGCGGGGGGCCACGCCTCGGCCCGAAGCCCCGGTCCCGGACAGTGCCTCGCCGCCCACCCAGCCTCGCCGGCGTTTGAGGCGCGGGTCCGGGGCGGAGCCCCAGGTCTTTCAGCCTCGCCGGCGTTTGAGGCGCGGGTCCGGGGCGGAGCCCGGGGAACGGGGGAAGGGCGGGGAACGGGGGAAGGGCGGGGAGGGGACAGCCCCGCAGGGCCCGGCCCCTGGCGGTGGCCGGGCGCTGCGGGTCAGGGGTTACGCCGCGGCAGCGGTGCGGCGGCGGCGACGGGACCACCGCAGGCCCACGGCCCCGACGGCCCCGAGCATGACCGCGAGCCCTCCGCCCACCAGGCTCACGGGAACCGCGGCATCGGGATCGGGATCGGCGGAGCCGGCGGCGGCGAACCCACCCGCCTTCCCACCCTTGGCGTAGCCGGAGCCGGGAAGCTTGTCCCCGTACTCCTTGACCACGCGGACGCGATACGCGGCGAGGCTCGTCCCCCGCTCGCCCACGGCCCGAACGGCGTCCTCGTCCAGCGGCAGCACCTGCCCGCCCTGGGCGACGTACCACGCGTCGGTCTGCGGTTCCCGGAACACCGTGCCGCCCGGCAGCTTCGCGGCGCCGAGCTGGGCGTAGCGGAATTCGTCGTCGCCGGTGGCGATGTTCACCACCTGCCAGCCGGCCTCCGTCCGCGCGGTCCACAGCGCCGCCTGCTGCCCGTCGGAGGAGACGGCCTTGCTGGCGAGGAACTCCAGTCGGGCGACGGGGGCCCCGGCCTGGCCCGCGACGAAGTCGGGGGAGAGGTAGTGGACGGGGACGGCCTCGCCCTCGATGCGGGGCTGCGCGGCGGTCAGCGACACCTTGCCCTCGCGGGCGAAGAACCGGGAGAGGGTGGCCAGGGTGTCGGGGGCGGCGGCGGCCGCGTGGGCGGCCGCCCGGGTCTCGGCGGTGGCGGCCTGCGGCTGCGGCTGGGGCTGCGGCACGGGGGCCGCGGCGGCCGTCCCGCCGAGGGCGAGTACGGCGACGGCGGCGAGGACCGTCGCGGCGGCGGCCGCGCGCGGGGTGGGGGGCACGGGGGTCATGGCGGTCACGCCCCGATCCTGTAGAGGGAGTGGGTCCAGGAGAAGGTGTTGTTGTTCACGTACCAGGCGTGGGAGGCCCAGTTGTAGCGGTCGCTGGAGGGCCACGGGTCTCCCCAGTAGACCCAGCTGTTGGCGGTGTCGTAGCCGTAGATCACGTGCATGTGGCCACCGCCGTTGGACCACTGGATCCGGGTCTCGATGGGGCGGTTGGCGTTGATCTCGCTCTGCACGGTGGAGTACTGGAGCCAGCCGTTCACGTAGCTGCCGGCGTTGATGCCCGCCCAGCGCAGACCGTTCTGGACGTTGCCCAGGGTGGCCTGGTTGTTGGGGCATTCGGTGCCCTGCTGACGGTTGAAGGCGGCGTTGCAGAACTGGTTCTGGCTGTAGTTCCGGCCGAACCAGGTGGCTATGGTGTTGCCGCCCGCGGCCCAGCACCAGTTGGTCTTCTGCTGCGCCTGCATGGTGATGTCCAGGCGCTTGTAGGCGAGGGCCGCGCTTTCGGAGTCGGGTCCGGCCACGGCGGCGGTGGCGGTGCCGGCGCCCGTGGTCAGGACGAGGAGCAGGGCCGAGATGAAGGCGGCGAGGGATGGCCGTCGGTTCTTGTTGCGCATCGCGTTCCTCCCGAGGTGGGGAGTGGGGGGTGGAGGAGCGCGTCCGGACGCTGTGGAGGAGCATCAGGGAGTTGTCGCGATCAGGTCAACACGCTTCAATACGCGGTGACATTGCAATGTGAACGGTGGGGCTGTGGTGTGAACGGTTGCTGTCGTTTCCACCTGGTCCCCCCGGCACCACCGGCCCGGCCCCCACGTCGGCGCTGTGAATGTTCACAGAGGGAGTCGCCATGCGGCCGACCGGCGACAAGACGGAACTCGGACAACTCCTGCGCGGCGGCCCCTTCCATCTCGCCCTGCGCGCCGCCCTCGCCGCGCGCGGCCTGCCCCTGCATCGGATACAGCACCGGCTCGCGGCCCGCGGCATCAAGGTCGGTGTCACCAGCCTCAGTTACTGGCAGCAGGGCGCCCGGCGTCCGCGCCACCCGGAGTCCCTGCGGGCCGTCGCCGCCCTGGAGCAGATCTTGGAGCTGCCGGACGGCGCCCTCCTGCGCCTGCTGACCCACCCCGAGGGCGCGGCCTGGACCGGCCGCCCGGCCTCCCGCTCGTACCGGGCGCTGGTGAGCGTCGGGGCAGCGGTGGAGCAGCTGCTGAACGGCATGGAACTCCCGGCGGACGGCGGGCTGCACTCGGTCGGCCATCACGAGCGGGTCCGCATCGGGGCGGCCGGCGAGCTGCGCGGCCGTACCTCGCAGCAGATCGTCCGGGCCCACCGCGACGGGGTGGACCGCTACCTCGCCATCCACCACGGCGATCCGGGCTGCGACCCGACGCGCGTGGAGGTGACCGCGTACGAGAACTGCCGCACCGGTCGGGTGCGCTGTCATCCGGAGGCCGGGGTGGTGGTGGCGGAGCTGCTCTTCGACGCGCGGCTGCGGCGCGGGGACACGTACGTCTTCGGCTACGGCGTCGAGGACGGCACGGGTGCGCGCAGCGCGGAGTACGTGCGCGGTTTCAGCTACGCGGGCGGCCTGTACATGCTCCAGGTCCGCTTCGACGAGGCGGCCCTGCCGGTGCGCTGCCGCCGCTTCGCCCGTACGGGTCCGCAGGCCCCGCGCACCGGCTTCGCCGACCTGACCCCGAGCGGCCGCCACCGGGCCGTCCACCTGGTGGAGCAGGAGGTCCGGCGCGGGATCCTCGGGATCTCCTGGGACTGGGAGTAGCTCCGGCTCCGGAGGGCGCTAGCCCGCGATCAGCTTGCCGTTCTCGGCCTTGACCGGGACCGCGGGCAGCGGGTCCGTGGCGGGGCCGCGCAGCGCCTGGCCGGTCCGCAGATCGAAGCGGCTGCCGTGGCAGGGGCAGTTGCCCTGCCCCTCGACGATCTTGTCCAGGACGCAGCCGGCATGCGTGCACTGGGCGCTGAAGGCCTTGTACTGGCCCTCCGCCGGGCACGTGACGACGACCTTCCGCTCCCGGAACAGCTTCGAGCCGCCGACGGGCACGTCGCCCACCGCGCCCAGTTCCACCGGGGCCGTGGGCGTCGCGGGGGTGCTGCCTCCGCTGTTGGTGGCGGTGGAGCAGGCCGCCAGTGTCCCTCCGGTGCCGACGGCCCCGGCGAGCGCGGCGGCGCTCTTGAGGACGGTACGGCGGGCGGCCGACTGCGACGCGGACATGCGGTTCTCCTGGGCACGAGGGGGCTGGGCCCACCCGACGATACCGGCGCCCGATGGGGTAGCTTCCCCGCGTGATCGTCGTCGGTGGTGAAGCCCTGATCGACCTGGTGCCCGTCGCGGAGCCGCCGGGCGCGCTGGTGCCCCGGGCCGGCGGCGGACCGTACAACACGGCGCTGGCGCTCGGCCGGCTCGGGGCCGACGTCGCCTTCTGCTCCCGGGTGTCGGCCGACGGTTTCGGCGAGAGCCTCCTGGCCGGGCTGCGGGCCGCCGGGGTGGACCTCTCGCTGGTCCAGCGCGGGCCGGAGCCGACCACGCTCGCCGTACCCTCGCTGACCCGGGACGGCTCGGCCGCGTACGGCTTCTACGTCGAGGGGACGGCCGACCGGCTCTTCAGCCTGCCGCCCGCGCTGCCCCCGGGCGTACGGGCCCTCGCGCTCGGCACCTGCTCGCTGGTGCTGGAGCCCGGCGCGAGCGCCTACGAGGCGCTGCTGCGGCGGGAGTCGCGGCGCGGGCTGGCGACCCTGCTGGACCCCAACATCCGCCCCGCGCTGATCGCCGATCCGGTCGCGTACCGGGAGCGCTTCCTGAGCTGGCTGCCGTACGTGTCGGTCCTGAAGCTGTCGGAGGAGGACGCGGCCTGGCTGGGCGGCGGCGCCGGCGACTGGCTGGCGGCGGGGCCGTCGGCGGTGGTGCTCACCCGGGGCGCGGCGGGTCTGACGGTGTGGACGGCGGAGGGTGCGGAGCACAGCGTGGCGGCACGCCGCGTTCCGGTCGTCGACACGATCGGCGCGGGCGACACGGTCAACGCGGCGCTGCTGCACCGGCTGTGGGGAACAGAACCGGCGTCGGCGGACTGGCCGGACGTCCTGTCCTTCGCCGCCCACGCCGCCGCGCTGACGTGCACCCGGGCGGGCGCCGAGCCGCCGTACGCGGCCGAACTCACCGGATGACGGCTGCGGCCCGCGGAGCGGCGTCGCTCGTACCCATGAAGATGCCGCCGCTCGACGCGGGCCACGGGGTCACCGCGGTGGTCCACGACCCGGCCCGGGCGCGGCGGGCAAACCGGCCGAGACCATACCCGTCGCGGCACCGGTCGGGCCTTGGGGGACGGCGAGGGGTGCTCCCTCACGCTGGGCCACCCGATGCCGCGCAGCCGATGGCCGCGAGCGGTACGCGGCGACCGTGGTCAGGGCCCCCGACGCTGCCGGCGTGGCGGACGCCCTCCTGACGGCCGGCGCGTCCGGTCGACCCGAGCCCCGCCGGCGGTATCCCCGGGCCCAGTCCGGAGGTCGCGTCGCGGGGCTCGGCGGCGGAACCCCGCAACGGCGCCGTACGGCGAAGGGCCCGGCCGCCGGCCGAGCCCCTCACCGCTCCCGCTCACCACAGCGCAGCGACTACGCCTTGCGCGGTGCCCGCACGGCCTTCTTGGCCGGAGCCGCCTTCTTCGCCGGAGCCGCCCGCTTGACCGCGGCCTTCTTCACCGCGGCCGGAGGCGCCCCGGCATCGGACACCCGGTCCGCGCCCAGGATGTCGCGCAGGAACTTGCCCGTGTGGCTCGCGCCCACCGACGCGACCTGCTCGGGGGTGCCCTCCGCGACGACCAGACCGCCGCCGTAGCCGCCCTCGGGTCCCATGTCGACGACCCAGTCGGCGGTCTTGATGACGTCCATGTTGTGCTCGATGACGATCACCGAGTTGCCCTTGTCCACCAGGCCCGACAGCACCTTGATGAGCTTGCTGATGTCCTCGAAGTGCAGGCCGGTCGTCGGCTCGTCCAGCACGTAGACCGTCCGCCCCGTCTGCCGCTTCTGCAGCTCGGACGCCAGCTTCACGCGCTGCGCCTCACCGCCCGACAGCGTCGGCGCGGACTGGCCGAGGCGGACGTAGCCCAGCCCCACCTCGTTCAGGGTCCGCAGGTGGCGCGAGATCGTCGGCACCGCCTCGAAGAAGTCCAGCGCCTCCTCGATGGGCATGTTCAGGACCTCGGCGATGGACTTGCCCTTGTAGTGGACCTCCAGCGTCTCGCGGTTGTACCGGGCGCCGTGGCACACCTCGCACGGGACGTAGACGTCCGGCAGGAAGTTCATCTCGATCTTGATCGTGCCGTCGCCGGAGCAGTTCTCGCAGCGGCCGCCCTTGACGTTGAAGGAGAAGCGGCCCGGCAGGTAGCCGCGCACCTTCGCCTCCATCGTCTCCGCGAAGAGCTTGCGCACGTGGTCGAAGACGCCCGTGTACGTCGCAGGGTTGGACCGCGGGGTCCGCCCGATCGGCGACTGGTCGACATGGACGACCTTGTCCACCAGGTCGTCGCCGTCCACCCGCGTGTGCCGTCCGGGCACGGACCGGGCGCCGTTCAGCTCCCGGGCCAGGTGCGTGTAGAGGATGTCGTTGACCAGGGTCGACTTGCCGGAGCCGGAGACGCCGGTGACGGCCGTGAGCACGCCCAGCGGGAAGGACACGTCGATGTCCCGCAGGTTGTTCTCCTTGGCGCCGTGCACGGTCAGCTTCCGCTCGCCGTTCACGGGACGGCGTACGTCCGGCACCGCGATGGAGCGCTTGCCCGACAGGTACTGGCCGGTCAGCGACTCGGGGTTCTCCAGCAGCTCCTTCAGCGAGCCGCTGTGCACCACCTTGCCGCCGTGCTCGCCCGCGCCGGGGCCGATGTCCACGACCCAGTCGGCCACCTTGATGGTGTCCTCGTCGTGCTCGACGACGATCAGCGTGTTGCCCATGTCCCGCAGCCGCACCAGCGTCTCGATCAGCCGGTGGTTGTCCCGCTGGTGCAGGCCGATGGACGGCTCGTCCAGCACGTACAGCACGCCGACCAGGCCGGAGCCGATCTGCGTGGCCAGCCGGATGCGCTGGGCCTCACCGCCCGAGAGGGTGCCGGCGGCGCGGTTCAGCGAGAGGTAGTCCAGGCCCACGTCCACCAGGAAGCGGAGCCGCTCGTTGACCTCCTTGAGGACCCGCTCTGCGATCTTCTTGTCGCGCGCGTCGAGCCGCATGCGCCCCAGGAACTCCGCGCACTCGCTGATCGACATCGCGGCGACGTCGGCGATGGACTTCTCCATCACCGTCACGGCGAGCACGATCGGCTTGAGCCGGGTGCCCTCACAGGTCGGACACGGCACCTCGCGCATGTAGCCCTCGAAGCGCTCGCGGCTCGTGTCGCTCTCGGATTCCGCGTGCCGCCGCTTGACGAACGGCACGGCGCCCTCGAAGGCCGTCGTGTAGGCCCGCTCGCGCCCGTACCGGTTGCGGTAGCGGACCTCGATCTGCGTCTTGTGCCCGTACAGGAGGGCCTTCTTCGCACGCGCCGGCAGCCCGGCCCACGGGATGTCCGTACGGAAGCCCAGCTCCGCGGCGAGTGCGCCGATCAGCCGCTGGAAGTAGTC
Source organism: Streptomyces sp. NPDC003042 (assembly GCF_053591315.1). Taxonomy (NCBI): domain Bacteria; kingdom Bacillati; phylum Actinomycetota; class Actinomycetes; order Kitasatosporales; family Streptomycetaceae; genus Streptomyces; species Streptomyces sp. NPDC003042. The sequence goes on along the minus strand of NZ_JBSFTP010000002.1, from coordinate 103,467 downwards.
CTTGGTGTGGCCGAGCGACCACGGCGAGACGGCGCCCTCGTCCAGGGACCTGTCCTCGTCCGGGATGATCAGCTCCGGGTCCACCTCCATGCGCGTACCGATACCGGTGCACTCGGGGCAGGCGCCGAAGGGCGAGTTGAACGAGAAGGAGCGTGGCTCCAGCTCCTCGAAGGAGAGGTCGTCGTACGGGCAGTAGAGATGCTCGGAGAACATCCGCTCGCGCTCGGGATCGTCCTCGGCGAGGTCGACGAAGTCCAGGATCACCATGCCGCCGGAGAGGCCCAGCGCGGTCTCGACGGAGTCGGTGAGCCGGCGCTTGGCGCTGTCCTTGACCGTGAGGCGGTCGATGACCACCTCGATGGTGTGCTTCTCCTGCTTCTTCAGCGTGGGCGGCTCGGAGAGCTGGATGGTCTCCCCGTCCACCCGCGCCCGGCTGTAGCCCTTGGTCTGGAGATCGGCGAAGAGGTCGACGAACTCGCCCTTGCGCTCGCGCACCAGCGGGGACAGCACCTGGAAGCGGCTGCCCTCGGGCAGTGCGAGCACCTTGTCGACGATCGCCTGCGGCGACTGCCGCGTGATCGGGCGGCGGCACTCGGGGCAGTGCGGCTTCCCGATGCGGGCGAAGAGCAGGCGGAGGTAGTCGTAGACCTCGGTGATGGTGCCGACGGTCGAGCGCGGGTTGCGCGAGGTCGACTTCTGGTCGATCGAGACGGCCGGGGAGAGGCCCTCGATGAAGTCGACGTCGGGCTTGTCCATCTGCCCGAGGAACTGGCGGGCGTACGAGGAGAGCGACTCGACGTAGCGGCGCTGGCCCTCGGCGAAGATCGTGTCGAAGGCCAGGGAGGACTTGCCCGAGCCGGAGAGTCCGGTGAAGACGATGAGTGAGTCGCGGGGCAGGTCGAGCGAGACGTTCTTGAGATTGTGCTCGCGAGCGCCACGAACGATGAGACGGTCGGTCACGCCGGTCTGCACCTTTCTTGAGAGAGCGGGGGGCACGGGGCCCCCGTCCCAGGGTATGGGGGGCGCCTCTGCGATGGAGTTGGAGTCTGGGCTTCCGAGCGTATAGCACGCACATTCGATTTACGGCACTCCGCAGACCGCTTCACCCGATCGTGTGGCCGAGGCCCGGAGCGGACTAGGCTCGGTCCATGACTGATCATGTGCACGACCTGCGATCTGTACGTGAAGCCACCGAGCGGCTGCTGACCGCGGTGGCGAAGCTGGACAACGCCGCCCTCACCGAGGAGTCACATCTCCCCGGCTGGACCCGTGGCCACGTCCTGGCCCACCTCGCGCGCAACGCGGACGCCCTCGTGAACGTCTTCGAGGGACGCCCCATGTACGAGAGCGCCGCCGCACGCGACACGGACATCGAGCGCGACGCCGACCGGACTCTGGAACAACAACTGACGGACGTCCGTGATTCCGCGGCCCGCTTCCTCGCGGTCGCCGAAGCCCCCCAGGACTGGTCGCGCACCGTCGAGCTGCGCGGCGGCGTCACCGACCTCGCGGCCAACGTGCCCTTCCGCCGGCTCGTCGAGGTCGAGCTCCACCACGTCGACCTGAACGTCGGCTACGAGCTCGCCGACCTCCCCGACGAGTTCACCGGCCGCGAGATCGCCTTCCTCGCCGACCGGTGGTCGGCTCGCCCCGAGGTGCCGCCGACCGCCCTCGTCGCGGCCGACGGGCGCACCTGGCGCACCGGCACCGCCGGAGATCCGGCCGTCACCGTGTCCGGCACCGCCGCCGGGCTGCTGGCCTGGCTGGCCGGCCGCGGCGACAAGGGCGCCTCCCTGACCACCGCGGGCGGCCCGCTGCCCGAGCTTCCCCCGCTCTAGCCTGTGACACCCCTACCAGCCCGCGACCCACCTAGGATCACCACATGACGTACAGCGGAGCGGTCAAGGTCGGCGGTCCGGCCGACGTGCACGAACTCGCGGACCTGATGATTTCCAAGGTCGCGGTGGGCTCGATGAACAACAACGCGTACCTGCTGCGCTGCCGGGCCACCGGCGCGCAGCTGCTGATCGACGCGGCCGCCGAGGCGGACACGCTGCTCAGCCTGATCGGCGACGACGGCATCGAGTCCGTCGTCACGACCCACCGGCACGGGGACCACTGGGGCGCCCTCGCGGCCGTGGTCGCGGCGACGGGGGCGCGGACGTACGCGGGCGCCTACGACGCCGAGGGCATCCCGGTCGCCACGGACGTCCTGGTCGAGGACGGGGACACGATCCGGGTCGGCCGCGTCGAGCTGACCGCGCGGCACCTGGTCGGGCACACGCCCGGCTCGATCGCGCTGGTCTACGACGACCCCCACGGTCACCCGCACGTGTTCACCGGCGACTGCCTCTTCCCCGGCGGAGTCGGCAACACCTGGGGCGACCCGAAGGCCTTCGCGCGGCTGATCGACGACGTGGAGCACCAGCTCTTCGAGCAGCTGCCGGACGAGACGTGGGTCTACCCGGGACACGGCAACGACACCACGCTCGGCGCCGAGCGTCCCCACCTGGCGGAGTGGCGCGAGCGCGGGTGGTGATCCCGGTCAACGCCGCGGGACGGGGCACACCTTCCGGTCGATGATGACCGAACGCATGTCCTGGGGGTGCGGGGTGGGGTAGTTGCTGCACCATGCAACAGCACCCCTCTCCCACCACCTCACCCACCACCTCCCCTCCCTCCTCCCCCTCGATGCTGCGCCTCGCCACTGCCTCGCTCGCCGGCACCGCCATCGAGTTCTACGACTTCTTCGTCTACGGCACGGCCGCCGCCCTGGTGCTCGGCCCCCTCTTCTTCCCGTCCTTCTCCCCGCTCGCCGGAACCCTCGCCGCATTCGGCACGTTCGCCGTCGGGTTCCTCGCCCGCCCGCTGGGCTCGGCGGTCTTCGGCCACATCGGCGACCGCTACGGCCGCCGTCCGGTGCTGCTCGGCTCGCTGCTGCTCACCGGCGTCGCCACGGTGGCCGTCGGCTGCGTGCCCTCGTACGCCTCGATCGGCATCGCCGCTCCGCTGCTCCTGCTCCTGCTGCGCTTCCTGCAAGGACTCGGGCTCGGCGGCGAGTGGGGCGGGGCCGTGCTCCTGACCGCCGAGCACGCGCCCGAACGCCGGCGCGGCCTGTGGTCGAGCTTCCCGCAGATCGGCCCCGCCGTGGGCTTCCTACTGGCCAACGGACTGATGCTGGTGCTGTCCGGCACCTTGAGCGACGCCCAGTTCACCGCCTGGGGCTGGCGGGTTCCCTTCTGGGCCGCCGGGCTGCTGGCGCTGGCCGGGCTCTGGCTGCGGCGAACGGTCGAGGAGACCCCGCAGTTCCGGGAGCTCGCCGAGACCGGCCGCCGGGCCGAGGCACCGCTCTCCGAGGTCGTACGCGGCCACTGGCGGCTGCTCCTGCTGACCGCGGGGGCCCTGGCCGTCGGATATGCCGTCTTCTACGCGGTCACCACCTGGTCCCTCGCCTACGCCACCGAGCGCCTGGGCGTGGACCGCACCGTGATGCTGGCCTGCATCATGGCGGCGGTCCTGCTCAAGGGGCTGGTCACCCCGCTCGCGGCAGTGCTCGGGGACCGCTGGGGGCGGCGGCCGCTGTGCCTGGCCGGCTGTACGGCCTGCGTGGTGTGGATGTTCCCCTTCGTCGGGCTGCTGCGCACGGCGGACCCGCTGCTGATGACGCTGGGCTTCGTCGGCGCGCTGCTGGGGATGGTGACGATGTTCGCGGTGGTGGGCGCGTACCTGCCCGAGCTGTACGCCCCGCGGATCCGCTGCACGGGCGCGGCCGTCGGCTACAACCTGGGCGGCGTACTGGGCGGGGCGCTGACCCCGATCGTGGCGACGGCGCTGGCGGACGGCTCCGGTCCGCCGTGGGGCGTGGCGGTGTACCTGACCGGGATCGCGCTGGTCAGCCTGGGCTGCTTCGCGCTGCTGCCGGAGACGAATCCGGTGGTCGTGCGCGAGCGGGACGCGGGTACGGCAACGGGGGCGGCCGAAGCGACCGCCCCCGCGTAGATCCGTAGATCCGTAGACCCGTAGGTCTCGTTACGCGTCGATGCTCTCCGAGCGGGTGGCGGCCTCGGCCGCCGCCTGCTTCTTCGAGGCCATCAGGCTGGTGACGGTGGTGATCACCAGGACACCGCAGATGACACCCAGGGAGACCGGGATGGAGATCTGCGGGACGTGCAGCCCGGACTCGTGCAGGGCGTGCAGCACGAGCTTGACGCCGATGAACCCGAGGATGGCGGAGAGGCCGAAGCTGAGGTGGACCAGCTTCTTGAGCAGACCGCCGATCAGGAAGTACAGCTGGCGCAGCCCCATCAGGGCGAAGGCGTTGGCGGTGAAGACGATGTACGGGTCCTGGGTGAGACCGAAGATCGCGGGGATCGAGTCCAGGGCGAACAGCACATCGGTGGTTCCGATGGCGAGCATCACGACCATCAGCGGGGTCAGGACGCGCTTGCCGTTGTTCCGGATGAAGAGCTTGGTGCCGTGGTAGCGGTCGGCGACGCCGAACTTCTTCTCGATCGACTTGAGGAGACGGTTCTCCTCGAACTCCTCCTCTTCGTCGTCCTTCAGCGCCTCCTGGATCAGCTTCCACGCGGTGTAGATCAGGAACGCGCCGAAGATGTAGAAGACCCACGAGAAGTTGGTGATGATCGCGGCGCCCGCCGCGATGAAGATCGCGCGCAGGACCAGGGCGATCAGCACACCGATCAGCAGCACGCGCTGCTGGAGGTGGGAGGGCACCGAGAACTTCGCCATGATGAGCACGAAGACGAAGAGGTTGTCCACGCTCAGCGACTTCTCGGTGATGAAGCCGGCGAAGAACTCCTGCGAGGCCTGGCCGTTGCCGAAGAACAGCAGGCCGAGGCCGAAGAGCACAGCGAGGGCGACCCAGACGACGGTCCAGATGCCCGCTTCCTTCATGGAAACGTCGTGGGGCTTGCGGCCGATGAAGAAGTCGGCGCCGATCAGGACGCCCAGACCGGCAATGGTCAGCACCCATAGGGTCAACGAAACATCCACTATTTACCCGCCTCCGGCAGATGGCTCAGCACATGGTCAGCGTCATCGCTGCCGGAGGTCTCTTCCACCCGGCCGGCCTGGAGGCCACGGGCCGGCGCCCCGGGACCGAATGCGGTCCGTATTGACGGGTACGCCGTAGCAGGCAAGCAGGAATACTCCCCTCCGCGTTCACCAGGGTACCCGCCGGAGCCGGAAAAGGTAAAGGGATGGCCAAGGACTGGTCATCGCAGGGTTTTCCGGCCCCCGCCCGCCGTCAGGGCCGGGCGGTGCGCCGGGCCCGCGCTATCCGCTCCAATGCCTGGTCCAGCACCCGGCTGCCCTGCGGGGGCAGATCCGGGGAGAAGGTCCAGGCGTGGTGGACCCAGGGGTCGGCGAGATGGTTGTCCGGCACCGGTGACAGCCGCATCAGCGAGCGCCACAGCGGATCCAGCAGCGGCCCGTACGCCGAGGCCTCGTCACGGTCCGCGACCATCAGCAGGTGCACGCCTACCGCCGGGCCCTCGTCTGCCAGGTAGCGCAGCTGCGTCACGGCGCGGTCGTCGAAACCGTGCGGGAAGTCGTGCACGAGCACCAGCTGCTCGGCCCGGTCCACATCCGGCGGCAAGTCCTCCGGAGCGCCGGCGCGCAGTGCCATCTGTACGAGGTCCACCCGCCGCGTCAGCTGCGCCAGGGTCTGGGTGACCCCGGCGGCCCCGGCGGCGGGCGGCGCGGCCAGCACCCCGGCGCGTACCAGGGGGGCCAGCGAGGCGGCGCCCGCCCCGGCCGCGTCGATGACGTGGAGGGAGAACCGGTCCGCGGGGTGGACGGCGAGCAGCCGTACGGCGTGCGCCACGGCCATGTCCATGGCGGCGCGGCGCAACCGGTCGGTGTCCATCGCCATGGCGGCCTCGGAGCCCGTGCGGCCGTTGTCGATCCACAGGCCCCGCTCCAGCGGGAACCGCATCAGCATCGGGATCCGCAGGTCGGGCCGCTCGGGCAGGGTCAGGTCGCCCAGGCGCAGCGCCAGCGGGCCCTCCTCGGGCGTGCCCGAGCCCTGGCCGTGCCAGACGGGGTTGTCCCAACGGGCGTACGCGGCCGGCAGCGCGGGCTCGACCACCTCGGACTCGGCGACCAGCTGGGCCAGGTCCCGGTCCAGCACGGCCCGTGCCTGGGCGACCAGCTCGTCGCGGCGGGCGCGGGCGGTGTCGCGGGCGGCGTTGCCGGAGCCCGCGAGCCGGTCGCGGGGGTCGGACAGGGCCGCGTCGAGCTCGCGGTCGAGGCGCGAGTCGGCGAAGTCGACGGCGCTGCGGTAGGCGGCGACGGTGCGGGCCAGGTCCTCGAACATGCCCCAGACCTGGTTGTAGAGCCGCTCCTCCATGGACCAGCCGTCGGCGTCCCCGGCGACGGGGCGCGGGTACTGGCCCGGCTCGGCAGCGGGGGCCGGCCGGGGCGCCGGTTCGGGCGGCTCGGCGCTGGTACGGCGGCGGCGCGGGTGGGCGTAGTCGACGGTGGGCGGGCCGCCGGCCGCGTCCGCGACGGTGGCGCCGGAGGCGGGCGCGGAGACGGGCGCGGGGCCCGGATCCAGCGGGGTGGTGGCAGGCGTGGGCTCCTGCGGGGCGGCGTCGCGCGAGCCGCGTAGATTCCGCGGCTGTCCGGGCCGGGAGGCGAAGGTGCGGTCGCCCTCGCCGCTCCGCGCGGCCGGTGCGGCCGCCTTGAGGGCGGCGGCGGCCAGCGCGGTGGCCTCGGGCGCGGCCAGTCCGCCGTCGACGAGCAGGGCGCCGAGGCCGTCCGCGTATCCCTGGCCGACGGCCCGTACCTTCCAGGCGTCCTGGCGCCGGTACAGCTCCAGGGCCACCACGGCGGTCTCGCTCTCCAGGCCCGTCAGGGTGAAGCCGGCGAGCTCGGCTCCGCCCTCGCCCGCCACCGCGACGTACGACGCCGGGACCGCGCCGAAGCGGACCGGGCCGCCGGGCGGCAGGACGAGGACCACGCCGATCTTGTGGACGTCCGCCGCGACGGCGTCGAGGTCGACCGCGAAGGTGTGCCGGTCGGCGAGCCCCGCGGGCACCTGAAGCCCGGGGAGCGACGGGGCCCCCGGGTGCGCGAGGACCCCGGGGCCGGAGAACCGGCCCCGTTCGTCCGCCAGCGAGGCCAGGGCGAGCACGGGCGCGCCCGCCGAAACCCTGACCTCCACCCGGCTGTGGGACACGGGGTGGTTCTGCCCCCGGACCAGTTCGGCCGTCATCGTGCAGCCCCTCCCCCGTGCCTTCTTCTCTTGTCCGGTACTGCTACAGGTGCGGCAGGATCGACGGCATCAGGTCCTGGAAGGTCCGGCCGTTGGCCGGGTTTCCGAGGGCCGTCATCTGCCAGCCGCTGCCGACACGCGATACCTTCGCCATGATCTGCGCGGTGTACTGGCCGCCGCCGTCGAGGGTGTAACGGGCCATCTCCTGGCCGTTGGTCTCGTCGACGATGCGGCAGAACGCGTTCTGCACTTCCTGGAAGGTCTGGCCGGTGAACGAGTTCACCGTGAAGACGATCTGGTCGATGTGCACCGGCACGCGCTGGAGGTCGACGAGGATGGCCTCGTCGTCCCCACCCTGACCGACGCCGCCGACGAGGTTGTCGCCGGTGTGCCGGACAGAGCCGTCATCGCTCTGCAGGTGCCGGAAGAACACGACGTCCACGGGCTGCTTGTCGGCGAAGAGCACCGCCGACGCGTCCAGGTCGATCTCCCGGGTCCGCGAGCCGAACAGCCCACGGCGCTTGGCAGCCTGCCAGCCGAGGCCCATCCGGACCGCGGTCAGCGTGCCGCCGTCCGCCTTCTGCAGACTGATGGCCTGACCCTTGGTCATGTTGACCGTCACGCGATGTCCCCTCTCCATAGCCCGCCCCAATAACGAGCGCGCCGCGTGTACCTGCGACTGTGCCCCAACCCTACTGACAGCCCCCGAGTCAGGCGAGGCCCGCTTCCTTCATCTGCCGAAGCTCCTTCTTCAGCTCGCCCACCTCGTCCCGGATCCGGGCCGCCACCTCGAACTGCAGCTCCGCTGCCGCGCCCCTCATCCGCTCGGTCATCTGCTCGATCAGCGCGGCCAGTTCGGCGGCGGGCCGGTCGGTGAGCACCTCGGCCGCCTTGGCGCCCTTGGCCCCCCTGGCGCCCTTGCCCGCCTTGGCCTGAGCCGCCTTGCCGCCCAGCGCGGGGACCGGCGCCACGGCCACCACCTTGCCGTCCTTGGCCTGCCGGTAGCCGGTGCCGAGCAGTTCCTCGGTGTCCAGCTCCTCGCGGGCGATGGTGGCGACGATGTCGTTGATCTTCTTGCGCAGCGGCTGCGGGTCGATCCCGTGGGCCGTGTTGTACGCGACCTGCTTCTCCCGGCGGCGGTTCGTCTCGTCGATCGCCTGCGCCATCGCCGGAGTGATCGTGTCCGCGTACATGTGGACCTGGCCGGAGACGTTGCGCGCCGCGCGGCCGATGGTCTGGATCAACGAGGTGCCCGAGCGCAGGAAGCCCTGCTTGTCGGCGTCGAGGATCGCCACCAGCGACACCTCGGGCAGGTCGAGGCCCTCGCGCAGCAGGTTGATGCCGACCAGGACGTCGTACTCGCCGGAGCGCAGTTCGCGCAGCAGCTCGATGCGGCGCAGGGTGTCGACGTCGCTGTGCAGGTAGCGGACCTGGATGCCGAGCTCCAGGAAGTAGTCCGTCAGGTCCTCGGACATCTTCTTGGTCAGGGTGGTGACCAGGACCCGCTCGTTCTTCTCCACGCGCCGGCGGATCTCGTGCACCAGGTCGTCGATCTGGCCCTCGGTGGGCTTGACCACGACCTCGGGGTCGATCAGGCCGGTGGGGCGGATGATCTGCTCGACGAAGCCCTTGCCGCGCGAGAGCTCGTACTTGCCGGGCGTGGCCGACAGGTAGACGGTCTGGCCGATGCGCTCCTGGAATTCCTCCCACTTCAGCGGCCGGTTGTCGAGCGCGGACGGCAGGCGGAAGCCGTGGTCGACCAGGGTCCGCTTGCGCGAGGCGTCTCCCTCGTACATCGCGCCGATCTGCGGCACCGTGACGTGGGACTCGTCGATGACGAGGAGGAAGTCCTCGGGGAAGTAGTCGATGAGGGTGTTGGGCGCGGAGCCGCGCTCGCGGTCGTCCATGTGCAGCGAGTAGTTCTCGATGCCGGAGCAGGACCCGATCTGGCGCATCATCTCCAGGTCGTACGTGGTGCGCATGCGCAGCCGCTGCGCCTCCAGCATCTTGCCCTGCTTCTCCAGCTCCGCGAGGCGCGAGGCGAGCTCCGCCTCGATGCCGGCGATCGCCTTCTCCATGCGCTCGGGACCGGCCACGTAGTGGCTCGCGGGGAAGACGTAGAGCTCGCGGTCCTCGCTGATGACCTCGCCGGTCAGCGGGTGGAGGGTGGAGAGCGCCTCGATCTCGTCGCCGAACATCTCGATGCGGACGGCCAGTTCCTCGTAGACCGGGAAGATCTCGATGGTGTCGCCGCGCACGCGGAAGGTGCCGCGGGTGAAGGCGACGTCGTTGCGCGTGTACTGGATGTCGACGAAGCGGCGCAGCAGCTGGTCGCGGTCGATCTCCTCCCCGACCTTGAGGGAGACCATCCGGTCGACGTACTCCTGCGGGGTGCCGAGGCCGTAGATGCAGGACACGGACGCGACGACGATCACGTCGCGGCGGGTCAGCAGGGAGTTGGTCGCGGAGTGGCGCAGCCGCTCCACCTCCTCGTTGATCGAGGAGTCCTTCTCGATGTAGGTGTCCGACTGCGGTACGTAGGCCTCGGGCTGGTAGTAGTCGTAGTACGAGACGAAGTACTCGACGGCGTTTTTCGGCAGGAGCTCGCGGAACTCGTTCGCCAGCTGGGCGGCGAGCGTCTTGTTCGGCGCCATCACCAGGGTGGGGCGCTGAAGCTTCTCGATCATCCACGCCGTGGTCGCCGACTTGCCCGTGCCGGTCGCGCCGAGCAGGACGACGTCCTTCTCACCTGCGCGGATGCGCTTCTCCAGCTCGGCGATGGCCGCCGGCTGGTCGCCGCTGGGCTGGTAGGAGCTGACGACCTCGAAAGGCGCCACCGTGCGTTCGATCTTCGATACGGGCCGCATGAGTCAACCGTACGGCCCCCCACTGACAGTCAGCGCCGGCCTGGTCCGTTTGTCGTAGTTCGGTGGCGCCGCGGTGATCTCCAACCCCATGATCGCCGTAGAACCGCTCGCCGTTAGTGCATCCAGTGCATCGCCGCAACGTCTGCCGTGCCGCGCCCGTTTGAGGCAGGAGCAGGGTTCACGACCCGAGGAGAACGCACATGTACGTCGTCCGACCGGCCGCCGCGGCCACCGCCGCCTTCCTGGGCCTCACCCTCACCGTGCTGGGCGGCGGGACGGCCGTGTCCGCCGCGCCGGGACCGGCCGCCTCCGCAGCCGGGGCGGGGGCCGGGGCCGGGCCGAGCGCGTTCGCCGGGCCGGTCGTGTACGCCCACCGGGGAGCTTCGGCGTACGCCCCGGAGAACACCCTGGCCGCGGTCGACCTGGCGATGCGGCTGGGTTTCGCCTGGGTCGAGAACGACGTCCAGCGCACCAGGGACGGCGAGCTGGTGGTCGTCCACGACGACACCCTGGCCCGCACGACGGATGTGGAAGAGGTGTTCCCGGACCGCGGGCCCTGGCGGGTCAAGGACTTCACGGCCGCGGAGATCGCCCGGCTCGACGCGGGGAGCTGGTTCGGCGACGGGGAGTACACGGGCGCCGGGGTGCCGACCTTGCGGGAGTACCTGGACCGGGTGCGGCGCAACCAGCAGCGGCTGCTGCTGGAGATCAAGAAGCCGGAGCTCTACCCCGGGATCGAGGAGCAGACCCTGAAGGTGCTGGACGAGGCGGGCTGGCTCGACGAGCAGCACGTCACCCGCCGCCTGGTGGTGCAGAGCTTCAGCGCCGACTGCGTACGCATCGTGCACCGGCTGCGTCCGGACCTCGTGACGGCCTTCCTGGGCACCCCGCCCGTGGCCGACCTGCCGCGCTACGCCGAGTTCACCGACCGGATCAACCCGTGGCACACAACGATCTCGGCGGACTGGGTGGCGGCGGTGCACGACCTGCGCGGTGCCCACGGGGACGTCATGGGGGTGGACACCTGGATCGTGGACGACGCGGCCACGGCCCGCAAGGTCCAGGAGATGGGCGTGGACGGGATCATCACGAACGCTCCGGACGTCGTACGGGAGGCGGTGGGCGGATTCTGACCGCGTTGTCGGAGGCGAGCCGTACCGTGGACGCGTGGACAGCACCGAGCGGCCCCGCGGGCCGCACCTCGAATGGACCGTCGTCCCCAGCGGCAGCATCGGCATCGGGTCCCTCCTCCTGGCCGCGACCCCCGAGGGTCTGGTCCGGGTCGAGTTCCATGCCGGGCCGGACCGGGCTGAGAAGATGATCGGCTCGCTGGTCTCCCGGCTCGGCGCCGACGCCCGGCGGCCGGCACCGGGCGAGGAGGTGCTGCTGGCCGAGCCGATACGCCAGCTGACCGCGTACTTCGCCGGTTCGCTGCGGCGCTTCGAGCTGCCGCTGGACTGGCGGCTCAGCTCCGGCTTCAACCGCCGGGTCCTGCTGGAGCTGGACCGCTCGGTGCCGTACGGATCGGTCGTCGGGTACGGGGAGCTGGCCGCCCGCGTCGGGCAGCCGGGGGCGGCGCAGGCCGTGGGCAACGCCATGGGGTCGAACCCGCTGCCGCTGGTCGTGGCCTGCCACCGCGTGGTGGAGAACGACGGCGGCATCGGGGGCTTCGGGGGCGGCGTGGAGACCAAGCGGATCCTGCTGGCGCTGGAGGGCGTGCTTCCACAGCCACTGTTCTGACCTGCGGTTTCCGTGCCCCGGGGGTCCGCTGCGGGGGCGGGCCGCCCCACCGGGACCGGGTTCCCCCGCGCGGTAAGGGATGGGACACTGCCGCAGTGACCACTCGTGCCGCATCAGGCCTCACCCCGTACGCAGCCACCCGGTGCCCGCGACGGGGGTGCCCGGCATGAGCGCCACGCCCGAGACCTCACCCGGGACGTCGCCCGTGACCGGCGCACCGGTCGGCCCGGCGGAGCTGCCCCGGATCCAGCGCAGGATCACCGGTGTGCTGATCGCCTCCCAGATGCTGGGCGGCCTCGGGGTGCCGATCAGCATCGCCCTGGCGCCGGTGCTGGCCACCGAGATCAGCGGTACCGAGGCGCTGTCGGGCCTGGCCTCCACCGCCTCGGTGATCGGCACCGCCCTGCTCTCGCTCCCGCTCGCCGCCCTGATGACCTCGCGCGGGCGCCGGCCCGGGCTGGTCGTCGCCTACGCGATCGGCGCCGCCGGCGCGGGCCTCGTCGTACTGGCCGCCGCGATCAAGAACTTCCCCCTGCTGATGCTCGGCATGGCCGCCTTCGGCGCCGCCTCCTCCGCCAACCTCCAGGCCCGGTTCGCCGCCGCCGACCTCGCGGCGCCCGACCGCAGGGCCCGCGCGATCTCCGTGGTCGTCTGGGCCTCCACCATCGGCGCGGTGCTCGGCCCCAACCTCTCGGCCCCGGCCAGCGACAGCTTCGCCGGCACCTCCATACCCCAGACGGCGGGGCCCTTCGTGTGGGCCGCCGCCGTCTTCGTACTCACCGGCGCGCTGATCGGCGTACTCCTGCGGCCGGACCCGCTGCTGACGGCCCGGGCGCTGGCCGCGCCCGAGGAGCAGACCCGCCGAGGGCGCTCGCTGCGCGCCGGGTTCGCCGCCGTCAAGGCCTCCCCTCGGGCCCGGCTCGCGCTCGTCACCGTCGCCGTGTCACACACCACCATGGTCTCGATCATGGTGATGACCCCGGTCGACCTGGGCCACCACGGCGCCGACCTGAAGCTCGTCGGCCTGGTGATCAGCGGTCACATCGCGGGCATGTTCGCCTTCTCGCCGATCATGGGCTGGCTCGCCGACCGGCTCGGCAGGCTCTCCGTGATCGGCCTCGCGGCCGGGCTGCTGTCGATCGCCGCGCTGCTCGCCGGCACCGCCGACGGGAGCCACACGCAGAGCGCGATCGGCCTCTTCCTGCTCGGCCTCGGCTGGTCCGCCGGGATGGTCTCCGGCTCGGCGCTGCTGACCGACTCGGTGCCGCAGGCCGCACGGCCCGCCGTACAGGGGCTGAGCGACCTGACGATGAACACGGCCGCCGGCGTGGGCGGCGCGGCGGCCGGCCTGGTCATGGCCCAGGCCGGGTACGGCTGGCTCAACGCGATCGGCGCCGCACTGCTGCTGCCGATGGCGGCGCTCGCCCTGTTCACCGCCCGACGGCACCCGCAGCCCGTGAAGCAGGGGGCGGACGGGGACGCGTAGGCCCTCAGCAGTTGATGTGGTAGGCCTTGCGCAGCGTCTCGTGGACCGTCCAGGTCGTCTTGTCGCCCTCCCGCAGGACGCAGGCCGAACCCGGGCCCACCTCCAGGGTCGCGCCGCCCGCGACCTCGATGGTGGCGCGGCCTCTGACCACCACGAACAGTTCGTCGGCTTCGGTGTCGGTGACCACCCCGGGGGTGATCTGCCAGATTCCCCGGATCTGCGAGCCGTCCTCGGACTCCCACAGCACCTTGCCGGTGACGACGGGCGCGCCGGAGACGATCTGTCCGGGATCGAGGTCCTCGGCTTCGAGTTCGGCGTCCGGGACGTCCGCGACGGACACCGCGAAGGAGGCGGGGGCGGCGGGGCCGCGGTCACTGGTGCTCATGGCGCGTCAGCCTATTGCGACCGTCGGGCGGGGCGCGGTGACCAGAACGTCCAGCGCGGGGACGCCGCGCGCGTCATTGCGTCGAGCGCCCGGGGCGTTTCGGCCAGAGCGGCGCGTACGTCCGGGAGCGGCGGGCGGGACTCGCGTCGCGGTCCGCGTACGTGAGGTCGTAGCGGGCGGCGCGTTCGTCGCAGAAGCCGCGGCGGTCCCTGGAGGAACGGTACTCGGACAGCTTGACGCCGGAGCGGGGGCGGCGCGTTTGGGGGCGCGAATCCGGTGCCATGGATGGGGACATGCCACAGCACAGAGCATCCGAGGTCCCGGTCCTGTCGGAAGAGGTACGCGAGGCGCTCGCCGCCGGGCGGCCCGTCGTCGCCCTGGAGTCGACGATCATCTCGCACGGCCTGCCCCGGCCCCGCAACCTGGCGGTCGGCCTCGAACTGGAGGCCCTGGTCCGGGACGAGGGGGCGGTTCCGGCGACGATCGCGGTGGTGGACGGGGTGGCGTACGCCGGCCTCGACAAGGGGCGGCTGGAGCGGATCGCGGGCGGCGACGGCGTACGCAAGCTCGGCCACCGCGACCTGGCTCCCGCCCTCGCGACCGGAGCGACCGGGGCGACGACGGTGTCCGCCACCGCCTTCCTGGCCGCGCGGGCCGGGCTGCGGGTGTTCGCCACGGGCGGGCTGGGCGGCGTCCACCGCGAGTGGACACGGTCGCAGGACGAGTCGGCGGACCTGTCGCTGCTCGCGCGGACGCGCATCACCGTCGTGTGCGCCGGAGTGAAGTCGATCCTGGACGTGCCGGCCACCTTGCAACGGCTGGAAACCCTCGGGGTGGGCGTGCTCGGCTACAGGACGCGGCGATTCCCCGGGTTCTACCTGGCCGACTCCGGCGAGCCGGTCGACTGGACGGTGCACAGCCCGCAGGAGGTCGCCGCGGTGATGGCCGCTCAGGACGCCGTCGACGGCCCCGAGTCCGCCCTCCTGGTGGCGCAGCCGGTCCCGGAGGCGGAGCAGCTGGATCCGCAGCTCCACGACCGGGTCCTGGCCGAGGCGCTCGCCGAATGCCGGGAGCGGGGCATCACGGGGCAGGCGGTGACACCGTTCCTGCTGGCGTTCCTGGTAGAGGCGACCGCAGGCGCCTCCCTGGAGGCCAACCTGGCGGCGGTACGGGGCAACGTGCGGCTGGGGGCCCGGATCGCGGAGGCCTGGGCGGCCCGGGCATGACCGGGCCGCGACCCGGCGGACCGGGGGCGCTGCTGGTCGTCGGGGACGTGGTCACGGACGTCGTGGCGGTCCACCCGGAACCCCTCGACCCGGCCACCGACACCGCCGCCCGGATCCGCACCCTGCCGGGCGGCGCCGGGGCCAACGCAGCCTGCTGGGCCGCCCGCACGGGCACGGCGGAGGTGCGCCTGCTCGCCCGGGTCGGCTCCGACTCGGCACGGTGGCACGAGCGGGCCCTGGTCGAGGCGGGAGTCCGGCCCCGCCTCGTGGTCGACCCGGCCGAGCCGACCGGGACGGTCGTGGCGCTGGTCGGCAAGGACGCGGAGCGGACCTTCCTGACCGACAGCGGGGCCTCGCTGCGCCTGTGCCCCGCCGACTGGGCACCCGCCCTGCTGGACGGCGCCGCGCACCTGCACCTGTCCGGATACCTGTTCTTCGCCGACACCAGCCGGGAGCTGGCCCTGGTCGCGCTGCGGGCGGCGCGGACGCACGGGGTCGCGGTCAGCGTGGACCCCGCCTCGGCGGGGTTCCTGGCCGCACTGGGCCGCGAGCGCTTCCTGGCCGCCGTGGCCGGGATCGGCGTACTCCTGCCCAACGAGGACGAGGCCCGGCTGCTGGCCGGCCTGCCGGAGCCGGCCGGAGTGGCCCGGGCCGCGGCGGAACTGAGCCGGCGGATACCCCTGGTGGTGGTCACGCGCGGCGCGGGCGGAGCCCTGGTCGCCGAGGGAGGCCGGATCACCGCCGAGGTCGACGCGGAACCCGCCGAGGCGGTGGACTCCACGGGCGCCGGAGACGCCTTCACCGGCGGCTTCCTCGCCGCCCGCCTGTCCGGCGCGAACCCGTCGGAGGCCGCCCGCGCGGGCTGCCGCGCGGCGGCCGAGGCGGTCACGAGGCTGGGCGGTCGACCGTAGCCCGACCCGGCGGGAGGGGGCCGGCGCCGGTTCGGCTACGGACGGCCCCCTACACCGGTCCACGCCGGATGCCGCGGATCATCCGCCCTGACCAGCACGTCGGCGGCCGCCGCGGGGTCGGTCTCCCGCGCGTAACGGGCGTACGCGGGCAGGGTCCAGCGCTCGGACTCCGCCGTGCGCCGGGCCAGCGCCCCCGGCGAGAGGCTGATGTGCACGCTGAGGTCGAAGGGGAACCAGTGCCCCAGCAGCAGCGGGCCGTGCACGATCAGTACACCGCCCGGCGGCAGTTCGGCGTACGGGCTGCGGGTGGCCCGGTCGGTCACCGGGTCCCAGAGGTCGGGCAGCACCCGCCCGCTGCCCCCGGGATCGGTCGGGCCGAAGACCTCGCGCCACAGCGCGCCGGTGTCGTACCAGCCGCCGAGGTACGCGTCCACGTCCTCGCGCCCGAACTCGAACCGCAGCGACGCGGGCCGCAGGAACCCGTCCGCCGCGACCACCAGGGCCGGACGGCCGCGCGGACGCAGCGCCCCGGCGAGGTGCGCCGCGAGGACGCCGGTACCCGCGGCGGGCGCGCCGTCGATACCCACCCGCTGCCAACTCGGTTCCTCGGACGTCGTGTTCAGGTCGTCGAGGTGAGCGGCGAGCCGTTCGGCCATCCGCTGCCAGGTGATCGCTTCCAGCTGCACGACCCCATTGTCAGTGGTCGGCCTTAGCGTTTTTCACGAGGGATCACCGGGGACAGGAACCGGCGGCCCGGCCTTCGGGGAGGGGTCTGTCATGGCTCGGGAGACGACGTATCTGGAGCTGTCGCAGGAGGACGGCGCGGCGCACAAGTTCTACGAGGTCACGGTGGACGGCACCGCCGTCCGCGTGCGGTACGGCCGCATCGGCGCGGACGGCCAGCTCCAGAGCTCCTCCTTCCCGACCGCCGACAAGGCCCGTGCGGCCGCCGCGAAGAAGATCGGCGAGAAGGTCCGCAAGGGGTACGCGCCCGCCGTACGCGGTGTCCGCGCCGCCCGCTCGGTGACCCGCCGCCAGGTCACCTCGGCGCCCTCGACGGCGCGCGCGGTGGCTCCGGTGCTGTGGCGCTTCCGTACCGGCTCCTCGGCCTTCGGCATCCACGTGGACGAGGACCGCTGCTGGGTCGGCAACCAGGCCGGGGACGTCTACACCGTGAGTCACGCCGGCGAGGTGCTGGCCCGCTACTCGCTGCCGGACGGGGTCAAGTGCCTGGTGGCGGACGAGTTCTGGATATACGCGGGGTGCGACGACGGCACGGTGTACGACCTGTCGTCCAAGGTGCCGTTCGGGGCGTACGACATCGCGGCGGACGTGGACATCTTCTGGCTCGACATCCGCGAGGGCGTGCTGAACGTGTCCGACCGCAACGGCGGGCTGACGGTCATCGACCACGAGGACGAGTTCCAGTGGTCGCGGCGTTCGGCCGGGTCCAACGCGTGGATGGTCCGGGCGGACGAGCGGGCCGTCTACCACGGTCACAGCCAGGGCGTGACGGCCTACGCCCCCGACGGCGGCGGCGAGTTGTGGCACACCGCCACCAACGGTTCGGTGCTGTTCGGCTGGCAGGAGCAGGACGCCGTGTACGCGGGGACCGGCCGCAACACCGTGCAGCGGCTGTCGAAGGCGACGGGCGCGGTGGAGGCCTCGTACCGGTGCGACGCGGCCGTCTACTCGTGCGCGACCTCGCCGGACGGGCGGCACGTGTTCGCCGGTGACCTCGCCTCGTCGGTGTACTGCTTCGACTCCTACGGGCAGCGGCTGTGGAAGCTCGGTACGGGCAGCGGGGCGGCGTTGTCGATGCAGTACCTGGACGGGCGGCTGTACCTGGTCACGACGGACGGCTCGCTGGTGTGCGTGGACGCGAGCGAGGCGGCGATCGCGGCGGCTCAGCAGGGCTCAGTCCCGGCGCCGGTGGATGTGAAGTCCGCGGCGGCCCTGCCGGTCTTCACCCCGGCGGCCTCGGCTTCGGCGGTGGCGACGGTCTCGGTGGCCGCGGTCCCGGCCGGCGGGGTGGTGGTCGAGTGCGTCCAGCAGGGCGGCCGGATGCGGGTGCAGGTGGTGTCGGGTGGCTTCGACCCCGCGTGGAACGTGCAGTTCCCGCGCGGCATCCGGGAGGCCGGGGCGCGCTACGTGGTGGACGGGCTGCACCCCGCGTCCGGTGGCTTCTACCGGGTGCGCGGGGAGATACGCCGACTGGTCTGAGCGGCCCCGGTACAAGCCGGGCGGTTCACCGGTCATGCTCGGGGCAGCCGCACGGCGTAGCACCGGGCGGGGTCGCGACGGGCACCGACAGGACGGCGTCCGCGGCGAGGTGGCTGGTCACCTGGAGGACGATCGGCTCGGTGCCGAGGTTGCGGCCGAGGTGTATGTGCCCGATCCCCTCCGGTTCGACGAAGGTGTCCCCCGCCGTGTGCACCTCGATCGAGTCGTCGCTCAGGATCCTGGTCAGTGTCCCTGACTTGACCACGGCCATCAGCAGCACGCGGTGGTAGTGCCAGCCCGTGCAGCCACCGGGCTCTATGACGATCTCCCGGACTATGAGGTCCGAGGTCCGCGTCGCTCTCGGGCGCCGCGCCGTCGCCTGCCTTCCACCCATGTGCCCTCCTCCGTGAGCCCACCGCTGCCCACTTGACTGACGGTAGGGGGACATCATGGCGTCGAGGGAGAGTCGGTGAAAGACGAACAACCCATATCCGTAAAGTGATATACGCACCGGTTGGCGGTATCACCTCGTCATGAGTCTCGTCGTTTTCGAGTCGCGGAAGCAGATCCATTGCGCCGACTGCCGCCAGGGCCCGCTCCGGCGTCTCGTCCGCGAAGCCGGGGTGCCCCGCTGCCTGGACTGCGCCGATCTCGGGCACCTGGTCTACCTGCCGCGCGGCGACGCAGCGCTCACCCGACGGGCCCGGGAGGCCAGTTCGCTCTCCGCCGTCGTCCTGCGCCGGCACAAGCGCCGCCGCCGCTACGAACGCCAGGGACTGCTGGTCGAGGAGGCGGCCCTGGCCCGCGCCGAGCGCGCCTGCCTCGCGGACGCCGAGGCGCGGGCCCGCCGCCGGGAGCGCGACCGGCTGCGCCGTGCGGCCGAGGACACCCGGTTCACCGCGGCCTTCGCCGCCGAGATCCGGCGGCTGTTCCCCGGGTGTCCGGCCGACCGCGCCCAGGCCATCGCCGCTCACGCCTCGCAGCGCGGCAGCGGCCGGGTCGGGCGCAGCGCGGCCGGCCGTGCCCTCGACGAGCAGGCGGTGTCGATGGCCGTACGGGCGGCCGTGCGGCACACCGACACCGAGTACGACGCCCTGCTGATGGCGGGGATCCCCCGCTTCGCGGCCCGGGCCCGCCTGGCGGCACGGATCGACGCGGTCCTGGACGGCTGGCGCCCGGCTAGTTGAGGCGGAAGCGGCGGTACAGCAGTGCCCCGCCGAGCAGCAGCGCACCGCCGCCGGGCAGCAGGTAGCCGACGCCGTCGGATCCGGTGTGGGCGAGGGCCGAGATGGGGCGGGGCTCCGCGGAGGGGGCGGACGCCGTGGGCGGAGCGGTCGGGGCCACCGGCCGCTCGGTGGTGGGCGGCTGGGGCGGCTTGCCGCCGGTGGGGGGCTGCCCGTTGACGGAGGTGTTCCCGTGGGAGCTGTTGCCGACCCCGACGACGCTCACCGCGTTGCCGCTGACGTTCAGCGGCAACTCCACGGGAAGCTGGAGGCCGTTGCCGGAGAGCAGCCCCGGCGAATCCTTTCCGCGCCCGTCGGCCACGGATCCTCCGCCGCCGGCGGCCCCGGGTTTCGACGGGTGCGGAGCCGGATGCGAGGGCCCCGGCCCCAGATTCCCGCCGCCCCCGGGCGCCCCGTTGCCACAGCTGTTCCCGGCGGCCGAGTTGAGCACGCCGATCACGCTCACCGTGTTGCCGCACACATTGACCGGGGTGTGCACGGGCAGTTGCACCAGGTTCCCGGAGAGCAGCCCCGGCGAACGCTCCGTGCGCCCACCCGCGTCCGCATCGGCGTGGGCGAGGCCGCCCACCCCCGCGACCGCCAGTCCACCGCCCGCGACCATCGCCGCGATCAAGCCATTCCGACGACTGTGACGCATCAGTTTTCCTGCCTTCCGGAGGGTTTACGGGCATCACGCCCGCACCGGAGACAACGCCCTTGAACCCGTTCGGGTTATAGAGCCGGTAGGCATTTCACTCCATCGTGTACTGGGTAGTACTTACTTCATGACTGAACGACCGCGGCTCCTGCTTGACGTGGACGGCCCGCTCAACCCCTTCCGCTCCCCCTTCGCAGGCCTGCGCGGCTACACGAGTCACCGGATGCGTCCAGCCCTCTGGACGTCGCGTCGCGACCCGGAGTCCCGGCCCCCGGTTGCTGGCTCTGCCCTGCGAACTCGCTCCTCCTGACGGGCGACGGAGCCGGTCCGTCAGCGGGCGAGCGCGGTGACCGGGTCCGGGGAGGGGGTGGCGGGAGTGGGCCACCAGTCGTCGTCGTCCGGGCGGGACTCGTAGGCGTACCAGAGACCCTCGCGGCTCAGGCGGAGCTGGCGGGTGTGACAGGTGAGGCGGTTGCGCTCCGGGCGGAAGGAACCCCGGCCGGCCGCCACGAGGGCGGGGCCGGCCCGGTCGAAGGGGCCGGCCGGAGGGTCCCACGGCTCGTCGAGGACGGTCAGGGCGGGCAGGCCACCCTGCCGCCAGGCGGCGGCGGCACGGGCCAGGTCGGTGGTGCTTCGGCCGGTGGCCCGGGCCAGGTCACGGTAGAGGGCGCGGGCGGGGCCGGTGAGCCCGGCGGTGGGATGCGCGGAGGCGAGCCGGACGGCGTCCTGCCACAGGGTGAGGTCACCGGTCGGGTCGGCTCCCGCGGTGAGCAGGGCGAGGGCGCGGGCGGCGGCATCGGTCGCGAGCTGGTCCAGGGCCAGCGGGTCCGGAGCGGCCGGGTCGGACGGGTAGGCGGGCGGCAGGCCCACGGCGGTGGGCGCGGCGAGCGGAGCGGGCAGCGGGGGCAGGCTGGTGCGGGCCACGGCCGCGCGGGCCTGGACGCCGGGGAAGTCCGGTGCGGCGCCGGGCTGTTCACGGGCGGCATGGGCGGCACTGCGCCGGGCCAGCTCGTCGAGCAGCTCCCGCTCCCCCCGCCCGCGCAGGAGCAGCAGGACGAAGGGGTCCTCGTCGAGCAGCCGGGCCGCCCGGTAGCAGAGGGCGGCGGCGTGCTTGCAGGGCGGACGGGCCAGGTCGGGGCAGGAGCAGCGCGGCACGAGCTCGCCCGCCAGGGGCAGGATCGTCTCCGCGAGGGACTGCGGGACCTCCCTCTCCAGCAGCGCCGCGAGCGCCGCGGGATCCGCGGCCACCGTCTCCAGGACCTCGGCCCACTCGGTGTCGGTGAAGGCGCCGAGGGCCAGCTCGGTGCGGTACGGGCGGGGCCGACTGCCCCGGACGTACGCCACGATCCGGCCGGGGGTGATCGTGACCGCGTCGACGCGGCCCCCGGTGGCGTACGTACGGCCGCGGGCCAGCCGGGCCGCGTCCTGCGCACGCTCCTCCAGTGCGGCCACCCAGGCCTTGCCCCACCAGGTCGCGGCCTCCTCCCCGTCGGGCACGGTCTCGAAGGTGCGGCGGCGGTCGTCGCGCGCGGTGATCACGCCGGCCTCCGCAGCGAGACGAGATCGGCCAGCTCGCGGTCGGTCAGCTCGGTGAGCGCCGACTCGCCGGAGCCGAGGACGGCGTCGGCCAGGGCCCGCTTGGCCTCCAGCATCTCGGCGATGCGGTCCTCGACGGTTCCCTCGGCGATGATCCGGTGGACCTGGACGGGCTGGGTCTGGCCGATCCGGTAGGCCCGGTCGGTGGCCTGCTCCTCGACGGCCGGGTTCCACCAGCGGTCGTAGTGGATGACATGCCCGGCGCGGGTGAGGTTCAGCCCGGTACCGGCCGCCTTGAGGGAGAGCAGGAAGACCGGGACCTCACCCGACTGGAAGCGGTCCACGAGCTCCTCGCGCCGGGGGACGGGCGTCCCACCGTGCAGGAACTGGTGGGAGATGCCCCGGGCGGACAGGTGCCGCTCGATGATCCGGCCCATCGTCACGTACTGGGTGAAGATCAGCACCGCGCCGTCCTCGGCGAGGATCGTGTCCAGGAGCTCGTCCAGCAGGGCGAGCTTGCCCGAGCGGTGAGCGATCCGGGGCGCCTCCTGCTTCAGGCTGTGCTCTTTGAAGCTGTGCTCTTTCAAACTGTGCTCTTTCAAATACTGAGCCGGGTGGTTGCAGATCTGCTTCAGCGAGGCCAGCAGCTTCATGATCATGCCGCGCCGCTCCATGCCCTCGCTCGCCTCGATCACGGCCATCGCCTCCTCCACCGCCGCCTGGTAGAGCGAGACCTGTTCCCGGGTGAGGGACACCGGATGGTCGGTCTCGGTCTTCGGCGGCAACTCGGGCGCGATACCCGGGTCGGACTTCTTGCGACGCAGCAGGAACGGCCTGACCAGCGCGGCCAGTCGGGCCACCGCCTCCTGGTTGCCTCCGTCCTCCTCCTGCTGGTGCTCCACCGGGCGCGCGTGGCGGGCCCGGAAGCTGGTGAGCGGGCCGAGCAGTCCCGGCGTCGTCCAGTCGAGCAGCGCCCACAGTTCCGAGAGGTTGTTCTCCACCGGGGTGCCCGTCAGGGCCACCCGGGCCGGGGCCTGGATCGTGCGCAGCGCCTTCGCCGTCGCCGAATGCGGGTTCTTGACGTGCTGGGCCTCGTCCGCGACGACCATGCCCCAGCTCTGCTCGGCCAGCCGGGCCGCTGCGGCGCGCATCGTCCCGTACGTCGTGAGGACGAAGCCCCCGGCCAGCCCGTCCAGGCTGCGGCCCGCGCCGTGGAAGCGGCGTACGGGGGTGCCGGGCGCGAATCTCTCGATCTCCCGCTGCCAGTTGCCCAGCAGCGAGGCCGGGCAGACGACGAGGGTGGGCTCCGGGTGGTCGCGGTGCAGGTGGAGGGCGATGAGGGTGACCGTCTTGCCGAGGCCCATGTCGTCGGCGAGGCAGCCGCCCAGACCGAGCGAGGTCATCAGGTCCAGCCAGGCCAGCCCGCGCAGCTGATAGTCGCGCAACGTGGCCTTCAGCGTGGCGGGCGGCGCGATCGGGGTCAGTTCGCCGGTCAGCCGGTCCCGCAGGGCGGCCAGCGCTCCCACCGGAACCGCCCGCACCTGCTCCCCGTCGATCTCGGCCGTCTCGCTCAGTACGGTGGCCAGCGCGTCCACCGGGTCCAGCAGCCCCAGCTCCCGCTTGCGCGCCTTGCGCACCAGCTCGGGATCGACCCGCACCCACTGGTCGCGCAGCCGCACCACGGGCCGGTGTGCCTGCGCGAGCGCGTCCATCTCGCCCGGGGTGAGCCGGTCGCCGCCCAGCGCGAGCTCCCAGGAGAAGGCGAACAGCCCGGCCGCGTCGAAGAACGCCGTGCCGTCCGTGGCGGATCCGGGCGCGGTCGAGCGTACGACGGCGGTCGCGGACAGCGTACGAGCCAGCTCGCGCGGCCAGTGGACCAGCACCCCGGCCGCGGCCAGCCGGGTCGCGGTCACGCCCAGCAGGTCCTCCAGCTCGGGATCGCAGAGCGCCAGGGAATCGGGAACCGGCTGGTCGAGCAGGCGCAGCAGCGGCGGCCAGACCCGGGCGGCCCGGCGCAGCGCGAGGACGGCGTCGATCCGGGCACGCGGGCCGAAGCCGGCGGCGGCAGCGCCCGCCCATAGCTGCGCCGCGTCGGTCACCAGGGTCGGATCGGCGAGGCTGTGCACCTGGACCACGGCGGCCCCGGCCCGGCGGACGTCCGGCGCCTCGGCCTCGTCGAACAGGCGGAAGGAGGACAGGTCGAGCCGCAGCGAGATTCCCACCCCGGCATCGGCGCCGGCCGCGACCTGCGCGGCCCACTCCTGTATCCCGGGCACCCGCTGGGGCTCCTGCGCGGCGAACGGTCTCCCGGCGGCGAACGGCGCGGCCAGCGTACGGGGCAGGCTGTCGGCGACGGCGTCGAGGAACGCCCGGACCAGCGCCTCCGGTTCCGGCAGGGTCAGCGGGCGGCGCCCGGCGAGCGGCGTGGCGTACCCCTCGTGGGGCAGGGCGGCGGCGATGGCGCGCAGGTGTCCGACATCCTCGGCGTCGAGCGGCCCGGCGCGCCAGGCGTCCACGCCTTCGGGGGTGAGGCCGGGCAGGAGCCGGCCGCGCGCGGTGAGGACGAGCGCCTGCGCGGCGGCGGTGCCCCAGGCACGGGTGGCGGGGTGGGCGGCCGGGCTGCGGGCGGCCCGTATGAGCAGGGGCAGGACCGCCACGACGGAGAGGGTCACGGCGGGCACGGTGCGGGTGCGCACACCGTCGCCGTGCGGCCGGACCACCTGGAGCGTCTGCGGCGTCCCGGCCTCGGGCAGTGGCTCTCCCTCGGGGCACCAGAAGGCGACCCGCCCTTCGCGGGGGACCGCGGCGGGAAGGAACACGGCGGCCCGGCGAAGCAACAGCGGGTGCGGCTGTGCTCGTGGCTGTTCTTCTGGCTGTGGCTCTGACTGTGGCTGTGGCTGTAGCTGCGGCTTCACGGTGTCCCCCTCCCTCGTCCTCGGCTCCGCCCGCTCATGGCGGATCCACTGCCGCCGAGTCTAGGCGCGACCACTGACAATGGCGCTGACCTGCGGGTACACCCCACGGGCACCGCGCAGCCGCCTTCAGCTCGCCCAGCGGCCCAGTTCGCTCGCGAAGCCGTACTCCGGCCGCCCCGTCGTGGCGCTCGTGCGCCAGGGGACGCCGTTGTCGTCCAGGCGCAGGGTGCCGGACCCGCCGGGACCGGTCCACCGCAGGTCGAGGTACCAGTCGCAGTCGCAGCCCGTGGCCGCCGCCTCCACCCGCAGCACGGCCGGTTCCGCCGCCGAGACGCGCAGCGGGAAGGCCGGGGCCGGGACCGGTTCCCCGGAGTCGTTCCCCGCGACGGCCCGCGCCAGCGGCCTCGGCGCGTCCAAGTTGACCGCGAAGCCGGCCGGGGTCAGTGCCCCGCCGCAGCCCTGGGACATCTGGTAGACGTTCCAGGCCGGCGGGGTCCGCCGCGCGGCGACCCGTACCTCCAGGTCCTGGAGGACCACCGCCCCCTCCCCCGTCCCGTGCACAGTGACCTCCACGATCTGGGTCCGGGCGTGCACGGCTCCCTGTGCCCGCGCCCAGGCGGGCGCGTCCGCCTCCACCGGCGGCGGGGGCACGGTGGCCGGGGCCCGCGTGGAGAGGTAGGCGTGGTCACAGCCCGCCGCCCACACATGCGACCGTACGACCGCCTTGAGCGGCGTCACGGGCGCGGGAGCCGGCGAAGCCGGGGCCGCGCCCTGCGTCGGGCCCGCCTGCGGCGTACGGGCCTGCGGCGTACGCGGCTCCGGGCCGGCCGCGGCCAGCATCCCCACCGCGACCGCTCCGGCCACCGCCCCCGCCGCGACCACCGCGACCGACCGCCGCCGCCGGTACCAGGGCCGCCGGACGACCGGCTCCCGCTCCACGACCGGCTCGACACGCGGCTCGACAACCGGCTCCGTGAAAGACCGCGCACCGCGCCGCGCGTCCGCCAGGAGCCAGGCCCGGTGCAGGTCCACGGCCTCCTCCCGCGTCGCCCCGCAGGCCCGCGCGAAGCGGTCCACCGTCGCGAACTCCGTCGGCACCGCCTCCCCGTTGCAGTACCGGTGCAGGGTCGACGTACTCGTGTGCAGCGTGCGCCCGAGCGACCCGTAGCTGAGTCCCGCGCGCTCCTTCAGCTCCCGCATCCGCCGCGCGAAGATCTCCGTCTCCGCCGGCACGGACCGTTCCGCCTCGTCCACAGCGCTCCCCCCGTCCCGTGAATCCGTTCCATGCGTGGGGTGTTCCCCCAGGTGACGGCGTCCACGGCCGTTCCAGTGTCCCGGATCCGTCCCGTTCCGTCGCCTGACGCCCCGTGGCGGGGAAGGCTGTTCACGCTGTCGTACCTCAACCGCACTCGTACGGGGAGAACACCGTGTTCCGACGCTCCAGCACCTCGGCCCTCGCCACCGCCGTCCTCGCGGCGGCAGCCGCCCTGCTCCTCACCGCCTCCACCACCGCCGCGGCCGCGGCCGCGCCCGGCTTCATCAACGGCACCGACCTGCCGCCGCACCCCTCATCCCCCTGGTACACCGGCAAGGTCACCCAGGGGCTGCCCGAGAACGCCCCGTTCTGCCTGGAGGGGGTGCTTCCGACGGCCGGCAGCTGGCACCGTTCCTTCGGCACCGAGTTCGACACCGGCGCCGTCCAGATCTCCGTACGGTCCGCCTCGGGTTCCGCGGCCGCCCGGCTCGCGGCCACCTTGGAGCGGAAGGTCGCGGCCTGCGCGGCCGACTGGCTGCGTACGACGCCGGGCGGGACGGCATCCTGGCAGGACTACGGGACGCTGTCCGTCGAGGAAGGCGCGCACGTCTACGGGGTCCACACCTCCATGCCGGAATCCGAGCCGGGTGTGCACCTGTACGGGATCGGGCGCGACGGGTCCACCGTGACGGTCGTGAAGTGGGGGCAGATGGGCCACCTGACCGACGCTCCCGTGCCCGCCTTCCAGAAGACGACCACCACGGCCGTCAGGAAGCTCACCCCGTAGCAGCGCGGACAGCGCGGACAGCCCGTACATCCGGTCGTCCCACCGCGCGTGGCACCATGGATCTGAGGCCTCACCCCAGGACGAGGCGGTGCGCATGCGTTCCGGAAACGAGCCCGTGACCGCCCGCAGCCCGCTGCGGCTGCGGTTCTGGCTGAGCCTGTGGGGGCTGATCTGGGGCGCCGGCGGGGCGGCCGCCTTCTCGCTGGCCGGCCGTCCCGGGTGGGCGGCCGCCTGCGCGGCCGTCGCGCTGCTGGCCACCGTGGACATGCTCGTCGTGGTCCGGCACATCCACCAGGGCGCGCACTACCAGCCCGGCCGGGACGTGCCACCGTACGAGCCGCCGCACAACCGCTGAGGCCCGGCCTCGGTCCCCGGCCCCAGGCCTCGGTCCCTGGCTCGATCCCCGGCCTCAGTCCTCGAAGCGCGCCGCCGCCAGGTACTCGGGCTGCGGGTCCAAGGCCGCGGCGAGGCGGAAGTGCCGACGGGCCTGCTCCCGCTTCCCCGACCGCTCATGAGTACGGGCGAGCGCGAAGTGGGCGAAGGCGTTGTCCGGCTCCCGTTCGAGCACCAGCTCGAATTCCAGCTCCGCCGGACGCAGCTGCGCCGCCGCGAAGAAGGCCCGGGCACGCAGCAGCCGGGCCGCGGTGTTCTCGGGGTGGGCGGCTATGACCGAGTCGAGCAGCTTGACCGCGCCGCGCGGGTCGCGCGCGGCCAGCAGCTGCTCGGCGGCCCGGTAGTCGATGACGTGCGTCTCGGGGCTCGCCAACCTGGACGGCCCTGATCGGGAGGACGAGGACGACGACGAGGACGACGAGGGCGGCGGCTCCGGCGGGGGCGTGGTGTCGGACATGCTGTCTTTCCTTCCCTCTTACGAGCGCGTTCAACGCTCGCCGCCGATTCCGCTATTCCACGGCCCGCGCGGTGAGCTCCTCCCACACCTTGCGCACCTGCGGCTCCAGCGCCTCGAGCGGCCCGTCGTTGTCGATCACGAGCGTGGCCACCGCCAGCCGCTGCTCCCGCGTGGCCTGCGCGGCCATGCGGGCCCGCGCCTCCTCCTCGGTCATGCCGCGCAGTGCGGTCAGCCGGGCGAGCTGCGTCTCGGGGGTCGCGTCCACGACCACGACCAGGTCGTACAGCGGCGCGAGGCCGTTCTCGGCGAGCAGCGGTACGTCGTGCACCACGATCGCGTCGGGCCCGGCCGCCGCCTCCAGCTCCGCGGACCGGGCGCCGACCAGCGGGTGCACGATCGCGTTCAGGATCCGGAGCTTCGCCGGGTCGGCGAACACGATCGACCCCAGCTTCGGCCGGTCCAGCGCGCCCTCCGCGGTGAGCACCGACTCGCCGAAGGCCTCCACCACGGCCGCGAGGCCGGGCGTACCGGGCTCCACGACCTCCCGCGCGATCCGGTCGGCGTCCACGACGACCGCCCCGTATCCGGCCAGCAGCCGTGAGACCTCGCTCTTGCCGGCACCGATTCCGCCTGTCAGGCCCACTTTCAGCATGCTCAGCACCCTAGAGCCCGCCTGCCCGGTCCTGCCAGGCCCCTCCCCCCAGCGCCGAAGGACGCCGGAAAGCCCCCGCGCCTACAGCTCGCCCTCGCGCTCCGCCAGGAACCGCTCGAACTCCCGCCCGATCTCGTCCGCCGACGGGATCTCGGCCGGCTCGGCCATCATGTTGCCCCGGGTCTCGGCTCCGGCCGCGGCGTCGTACTGGTGCTCCAGCCCCTGGACCAGGCTGACGAGCTCCTCGTCGCCCTCCCGGATCTGCCGGTCGATCTCCGTCTGCGTACGGTGCGCCTCGGTCCGCAGGGCGTGTGCCACGGCGGGCAGGACGAGCCCGGTCGCGGCCGTGATCGCCTCCAGCACGGTCAGCGCCGCGTCCGGGTACGGGGAGCGCGCGACGTAGTGCGGTACGTGTGCGGCGACGCCCAGCACGTCGTGCCCCCACTGGCCGAGGCGGAACTCGACGAGGGACTCCGCGCTGCCCGGTACCTGCGCCTCGTCGAAGGGGCTGCGGTGGCCGGGCATGAGGTCGGTCCGGTTGCCGTGCGGGGTGATGCCGACGGGCCTGGTGTGCGGGACGCCCATGGGGATGCCGTGGAAGTTGACCGAGAGCCGGACTGCGAGCCGCTCGACGATCTGCCGGACGGCGAGCGCGAAGCGCTCCCACTCCACGTCGGGCTCCGGCCCGGAAAGGAGCAGGAAGGGCGCGCCGGTGGCGTCCTGGACGAGGCGCAGCTCCAGCCGGGGCTCCTCGAACTCGGTCCAGCGGTCGCGCTGGAAGGTCAGCAGCGGGCGGCGCGCCCGGTAGTCCACCAGCCGGTCCGCGTCGAAGCGGGTCACCACCTGGTGGGGCAGGGTGTCGAGGAGCCGCTCGACGATCTGCTCCCCGGCCTCGCCGGCGTCGATGTACCCCTCGAAGTGGTAGAGCATGACCAGTCCGGCCGAGTCCTGGGCGAGCGCCAGGTCAGCCACCGCCAGACCCTTGGCGTCCCATTCGTACAAACCCTGTGGATCAAGCACCCTCACCACTCCTCCCTCGCGCCGTGTTCTCAGCGAAGAACGTCCAAGGGGGCGTCCACATTCCCCAGTTGGCCCTCTTCACGAGACTTCATGGGAAACGCGGGAACGCGGTAAGGCCCGCCCCCCGAAGGGGACGGGCCTTACCGTTCAGCTCAGCTCAGCTCAGCTCAGCTGCGCACTGCGATCAGCTCTGGCCGCCGGCCAGCTTCTCGCGGAGCGCGGCCAGGGCCTCGTCCGACGCCAGGGCGCCGGAGGTCTCGTCCGACTCCGAGGAGTACGAACCACCGGAGAGGCTGGCGCCGCCACCGGCGTTGCCACCGCTGGCGGCCGGGGCGGCAGCGCCCTCGGCAGCAGCGGCCTCGTCGGCCTCGCGGCTCTTGATGACCTGCGCCTGGTGCTGCTCGAAGCGGACCTGCGCCTCGGCGTACTGGCGCTCCCACGTCTCGCGCTGGGTGTCGAAGCCCTCGAGCCAGTCGTTGGTCTCGGGGTCGAAGCCCTCGGGGTAGATGTAGTTGCCCTGGTCGTCGTAGGACGCGGCCATGCCGTACAGGGTCGGGTCGAACTCGACCGACGCCGGGTCGGCACCGAAGGACTCGTTGGCCTGCTTCAGCGACAGCGAGATCCGGCGACGCTCGAGGTCGATGTCGATGACCTTGACGAAGATCTCGTCGTTGACCTGGACGACCTGCTCCGGGATCTCCACGTGGCGCTCGGCCAGCTCGGAGATGTGGACCAGACCCTCGATGCCCTCGTCCACGCGGACGAACGCACCGAACGGAACCAGCTTGGTGACCTTACCCGGGACGACCTGGCCGATCTGGTGCGTCCGGGCGAACTGCTGCCACGGGTCTTCCTGCGTCGCCTTCAGCGACAGGGAGACACGCTCGCGGTCCATGTCCACGTCGAGAACCTCGACGGTGACCTCCTGGCCGACCTCGACAACCTCGGACGGGTGGTCGATGTGCTTCCAGGACAGCTCGGAGACGTGCACGAGACCGTCGACGCCACCCAGGTCCACGAAGGCACCGAAGTTGACGATCGAGGAAACGACGCCGGAGCGGACCTGACCCTTCTGCAGGGTGGTGAGGAACGTCTGGCGAACCTCGGACTGGGTCTGCTCGAGCCAGGCGCGGCGGGACAGGACCACGTTGTTGCGGTTCTTGTCCAGCTCGATGATCTTCGCCTCGAGCTCCTTGCCCACGTAGGGCTGGAGGTCGCGGACACGACGCATCTCGACGAGAGAGGCCGGCAGGAAGCCACGGAGGCCGATGTCGAGGATGAGACCACCCTTGACGACCTCGATGACGGTACCGGTGACGATGCCGTCTTCTTCCTTGATCTTCTCGATCGTGCCCCAGGCACGCTCGTACTGAGCGCGCTTCTTGGACAGGATCAGACGGCCTTCCTTGTCCTCCTTCTGGAGAACCAGGGCCTCGATCTCGTCGCCGACCTTGACGACGTCGTTCGGGTCGACGTCGTGCTTGATCGAGAGCTCGCGGCTCGGGATCACGCCCTCCGTCTTGTAACCGATGTCGAGGAGAACCTCGTCCCGGTCCACCTTGACGATGACGCCGTCGACGATGTCGCCGTCGTTGAAGTACTTGATCGTCTCGTCGATTGCCGCGAGGAACGCGTCCGCGTCGCCGATGTCGTTGACCGCTACCTGCGGAGGGGTGGTGGCGGTGGTCTCGGTGCTGCTCGTCATGTGGGAAAGGGCTCCGGTTACGGACAGAAAGTCGTAGGTACTGCTACGCCGGAGCCCTTATCGGCATCTGCCGAGAAGCCGGACAGCCAAGGAAGCCCAGACTCCCCGCGAAGGGAAGGGCCTCGAAAACCGAGGGGACATCGACAGATGCAAGCGCAGCCTGCTAGGTCTGAGGAGCACAGGCTCGCAGCGCAACTTGTAGCATACGGGGGCAGCCGGACAGGGTCAATGCGCGAAGGCGCACACCCCGGGCAGATCACCGCGTTACCGGCACAATTCGTGGGCGCTTCCGCCCCGATGAGCATCCGCAGCCATTCGCAGACTACGACGACGGGCCCCATGAACCAAGAGGACTACGACCCCCAAGATGCCTCCGAGGCCGGCATCGTCCCCGAGGACGACGCGGAGGCCACACGGCGTGACACCGGGGACGCGGAGAGCAGTCGGGCGAGCCGCGGCTGGTGGGACCGCAACGCGGACGAGTACCAGAGCGAGCACGGCGCCTTCCTCGGCGACGACCGCTTCGTGTGGGGGCCCGAAGGCCTGGACGAGGCGGAGGCCGGGCTCCTCGGCCCCGCCGCCTCCCTGAAGAACAAGGACGTCCTGGAGATCGGCGCCGGCGCCGCCCAGTGCTCGCGCTGGCTCGCCGCCCAGGGCGCCCGCCCGGTCGCCCTCGACCTCTCCCACCGCCAGCTCCAGCACGCCCTGCGCATCGGCGCGGACGTCCCGCTCGTCGAGGCCGACGCCGGACGCCTGCCCTTCCGCGACGGCTCCTTCGACCTGGCCTGCTCCGCGTACGGCGCGGTCCCCTTCGTCGCCGACCCGGTGAACGTCATGCGCGAGGTGCACCGCGTGCTGCGCCCCGGCGGCCGCTGGGTCTTCTCCGTCACCCACCCCATCCGCTGGGCCTTCCCCGACGAGCCCGGCCCGGAGGGGCTGTCCGTCGCCGCCTCCTACTTCGACCGGACCCCGTACGTCGAGCAGGACGAGCAGGGCCGGGCCGTGTACGTCGAGCACCACCGCACCCTCGGCGACCGCGTCCGGGACGTGGTGGCGGGCGGCTTCCGCCTGCTGGACCTCGTCGAGCCGGAGTGGCCGGAGTGGAACAGCCAGGAGTGGGGCGGCTGGTCCCCGCTGCGCGGCAACTTGATCCCGGGCACCGCGATCTTCGTCTGCGAGCGCGACTGAGGTGATCCGTACCGCCGCCCTCGAAGCCCTTCCCGTACGGGAGGCCGTGCCCGCGCTCGTCTCCGCCCTGGACGGCCACGGCGCCGCCGTGCTCTGCGCCCCGCCCGGCACCGGCAAGACCACGCTGGTGCCGCTGGTACTCGCGGGCCTCGTCGCCGGCGGGCCGCGCCGCCGGGTCGTGGTCGCCGAGCCCCGGCGAATCGCCGCCCGGGCGGCGGCGCGGCGGATGGCCTGGCTGCTGGGCGAGCGGGTCGGCGAGTCGGTGGGCTTCACGGTGCGCGGCGAGCGGGTCGTGGGCGCCGGAACCGTGGTGGAGGTGGTGACCACCGGGGTGCTGCTCCAGCGGCTCCAGCGCGACCAGGAGCTGGCCGGCGTCGACGTGGTGGTCCTGGACGAGTGCCACGAACGGCACCTCGACGCCGATACGGTCGCCGCGTTCCTCCTGGACGTACGCGAGACCCTGCGCCCGGAGCTGCGCCTGGTCGCTGCTTCGGCGACGACCGACGCGGCCGGCTGGGCCCGGCTGCTCGGGGGCGCGCCGGTGGTGGAGGCCGCCGGGATCTCGTATCCGGTGGAGACGGTGTGGGCGCCGCCCGCCCGGCCGGTGCGGCCGCCGCACGGGATGCGGGTGGACCCGGCGCAGCTGGCGCACGTGGCCTCGGTGGTGCGGCGGGCGCTGGCGGAACGTTCCGGCGACGTCCTGTGCTTCCTGCCCGGCGTGGGCGAGCTGGCCCGGGTCGCCGGACAGCTGGCCGGGGTGGACGCCGAGGTGCTCCAGGTCCACGGCCGGGCGTCGGCGGCCGTGCAGGACGCCGCGCTGACGGCCGCGCCGCACCGCCGGGTCATCCTGGCCACGGCGGTCGCGGAGTCGAGCCTGACCGTGCCGGGCGTACGGGTGGTCGTGGACTCCGGACTGGCCCGCGAGCCCCGCGTGGACCACGCCCGGGGCCTGGGCACGCTGGCGACCGTACGGGCGTCCCGCGCGGCCGGGCGCCAGCGGGCGGGCCGGGCCGGGCGGGAGACGCCGGGGGCGGTGTACCGGTGCTGGGAGCAGGCCGAGGACGCGCGGCTGCCGGCGTTCCCCTCCCCCGAGATCCGGATCGCGGACCTGGCGCAGTTCGCGTTGCAGGCCGCCTGCTGGGGCGACCCGGACGCGACCGGACTGGCGCTGCTCGACCCGCCGCCGGCCGGGGCCATGGCCGCCGCGCGGGAGGTGCTGGTCGCCGTGGGCGCGGTGGACGACGCCGGTCGGCCCACCCCGCGCGGGCTGCGCATGGCCCGGCTCGGACTGCACCCCCGCCTCGCGCGGGCGCTGCTGGACGGGGCCGAGGCGCTGGGCGCGCGGCGGGCGGCGGAGCTGGTGGCCCTGCTGAGCGAGGAGCCGCCGCGCGAGTACGGGGACGACCTCGCCTCTGCCTGCCGCTCGGCGCGGGCCGGGGGTGACGGGTACTCCGCCCGCTGGCGGACGGAGGTCCGCCGTCTGGAGCGTGCCGCCCAGGACCCCGCGGGGCTCTCCCCCGCCCCACCCCTTCCCGAACCGGCCTCCGCCCGGACCCGGCCCTCAAGCGCCGGACGGGCTGACCGTGCGCGGGCGCCCGGGGGCGGGGCGCCCGTTTCCGACGACGACGCCGCCGGGCTCGTCGCAGCCCTGGCGTTTCCGGAGCGCGTCGCCAAGGCCAAGGGCGAGGGGGCCTTCCTCATGGCCAACGGCACCGGGGCCGAGCTCGGCGCCGGGTCACGGCTGCGCAGCGCGCCGTGGCTGGCCGTCGCCGTCGCCGACCGGGCCCCGCACTCCGCCTCCGCCCGGATCCGGCTGGCCGCCGTCATCGACGAGGACACCGCCCGGCTCGCCGCCGCCCACCTGCTGACCGAGGGCGAAGAGGTCCACTGGGAGGACGGGGACGTCGTCGCCCGCGCGGCCCAGCGGCTCGGCGCGATCGAACTGGTCGCACGGCCACTGCGCGATCCCGACCCGGCCCTCGTCCGGGCCGCCCTGCTCGACGGGCTGCGCGCCGAGGGCCTCGGCCTGCTGCGCTGGTCCCAGGACGCGCGGGCGCTGCGGGCCCGGCTCGGCTTCCTGCACCGCACGCTCGGCGGCGCCTGGCCGGACGTAGAAGACGACGGGGCCCTGCTGGAGCGGTCCGACGACTGGCTGGAGCCCGAGCTGTCCCGCGCCCGCCGCCGGGCCGACCTCGGCCGGATCGACGCCGGGCAGGCCTTGAACCGGCTGCTCCCCTGGGCCACCGGCGAGGCCTCCCGGCTCGGTGAGCTGGCACCCGAAAGGATCGAGGTGCCCAGCGGTTCCCGGATCCGGGTCGACTACACCGGTGGGCAGCCCGTGCTCGCCGTGAAGCTCCAGGAGCTGTTCGGGCTGGCCGAGACGCCCCGGGTGGCGGGCGTTCCCGTACTCGTCCACCTGCTGTCGCCCGCCGGTCGGCCCGCCGCCGTCACCGCCGACCTCGCGTCCTTCTGGCAGGGCGGCTACCGCGCCGTCCGCGCCGAGCTGCGCGGCCGCTACCCCAAGCACCCGTGGCCCGAGGACCCGGCGACCGCCGAGCCGACCCGCCACACCAACGCCCGGCTCAAGCGCTGAGTTCCTCCCGGCTGGGCTCCTCACGGCTGAACCTCTCTCGTACGTGTCGGCTCCGCGCCTCCAGCCACAGCGCGAAGCCCAGGAGCGCGAGAGCGCCGGCCGTGAGGCCGATCGGCGCGTACGTGTGCAGGGCGAGGACCTTCGTACGGTTCGAGCTGACCAGGTCGAAGGTGTACTCGGCGTAGTCCTCGCGCATCTTCACGTGCCCGGCGAAGGCCGTGAGCTTGCCGTCGGGGCCGCCCGCCGCGATGCCGCCGCGCATCTCCTGCTGGATGACCTGCTCGGCGTTGACGGGCGCACCCGTCACCGGGTCGACCCAGAACATTGCCTTGACCGTGTACCAGAGGCTGGTGCCGGTGGTCTCCTCGATCGTCGCCGGGTCGATGCCCTCGATCGGCATCTTCTTCGGCATGGCGACCTTGGTCCAGGGGACGGTCTGCTCGAAGTAGTAGACCTCCATGCCCCTGAACGTGCGCGGGCCCACGTAGTGGATCGGCGAGGAGGTACGGGTCTGCGCGTCGAAGTAGAGGTAGTCGCGCGGCTCGGTGAAGAAGGGCCACTTGAACTCGATCCCCTCGCGCCGGACCGGGTCGCCGTCGACCATCTCGCCCGTGGCGTGCACCGGGTCCTGGGTGTGGGCGTCGAAGATGTAGCGCTCGGGGATCTGGGAGACCATCTTCCCGTCCGGGCCCATGATGTACGAGAGCGTGTCCCAGACGACGACGTCCTTCCCCGCGTCAGCCTCGATCTCCTTCGACGCCTCGACGTTGCCCTTGAGCGTCTGGACGATCGTGACCTTGTCGACCTTCTTGGGCTTCATGCCGTCGAGGTAGTCGATGAGGGTCGCGTCCTTCGCCTCCAGGACCATCTCCTGGTACTGGTTCGGCGGGATCTTGGCGAGCCGCGGATACGCGTACCAGCGCAGGAGTGGTGCGAGGGCCGCGCAGAACACGGCGAGGGCCAGCAGGACGAGGCTCGCTCTGCGTCGCATGGCCGGGCCTCCTCTACTGTCCGGGCGCGGAGGGCGCGGTGGTGAGCAGCGGCTTGGGCGAGGTCTTGCCTTCCGGCACCCCGACCGCCGTGACGGCGAGGACGAGGGCCAGCGCGGCGGCCAGCCCGATGGCGGCGGCGACGAGAGCGCGCATGCCGGGGCCTCCGGAATCTGATTGAGCGTCAGGGCGGAGGCACCGTAGCAATGCGGGGGTGAGATGAGAACCGTTCGACTACGGGGTTCGCGTCAGGCCGGTCGCCGACGGCGTGGCGCTCGGCGCGGGTGACGGAGTCGTGGCGGGGGTGGGCTTGGGGGACGGCGTGCGGGTGGGGGTCGGCGTCGGGGTGGGGGTGGGGGTGGGGGTGGGCTTCGGGGTGGGTGTCGGGGTGGGGGTCGGCTTCGGCGTAGGAGTCGGGCTCGGCGTGGGGGTCGGCGTGGGCTTCGGGGCGGGCGTGGGAGTCGGCTTCGGCGTCGGCGTGGGCTCCGTCGGCTTCGGGGTCGGCTTCGGCTTCGGCCTCGCCGGCGTCCCCGTGGCCGCCGCGCCGGCAGCGGGACCGGTGTCCGGGATCTGGTGCGCCCCCTGGAGGTAGTACGCGAACCAGGACCGCACCGTCCGCAGGTACTCCGTGGACTGGTTGTACGAGAGCACCGCCCGGTCGAGATCCGCCGGTACCCGCAGGTCGCGGGTCCCCGCGCACAGGTAGCGCCCGGCCGCCAGGGCCGCGTCGTGGATGTTGTTCGGGTTGCGCCGGCCGTCGCCGTCCGCGTCCTGGCCCCACGCCGCCCAGGTGGAGGGGATGAACTGCATCGGCCCGACGGCCCGGTCGTGGCGGGAGTCCCCGTCGTACGCCCCGCCGTCCGTGTCGGAGATGTTCGCGAAGCCGTTCCCGTCGAGCACCGGCCCGAGGATCGGCCGCAGCGTGGTCCCGGCGGCGTCCACCCGGCCGCCGCCCGCCTGTCCGGACTCGACCTTGCCTATCGCCGCGAGGAGCTGTCGGCGTAATCCGCAGCGGGCGTCGCTCTCCATCACCACCGGACCGGGGCTCTGCGGCCCGCTCTCGGCTCCGCCGACGCCTATGGCGTCGGCGGCGCGTCGTCGGTCGGCAGCAGTACGGCCGACGGTTCCGGGCCCACCAGTGACGGCAGTTCGGTGAATTGAAGCTCTCTCCCGGTGAACCCGGGAGATTCCCACCTAGGTCACCCTGGCGGGTTTGACGGGACACGCCCGTCCGACGACGATCCTCCCGACCGCCGGGGCGGGTACGGGACCCACCCAAGTTGTGCTGCACTTCAGCGACTTCAGCTTGGTTATCACTGAGGTCCCCGATTACTTTAGCGCACTCCCACGCTCCCGCACTTCGAATCAAGGACGCTCTGCGACATGAGCCGGCCCCTCCTCCTCGACGTCGGGCGCGACCTTACGTCAGCTCCCTGCACGGGGCACGTACTGTGGACCGGAATTCACGACATCCCCACGTCGACGAGGTGCCATGCCGTTCACTCTCAGCCACGCGGCTGCCGTACTTCCGGCCATGCGCCGGACCGGGCGCGCCCGGGGGCCGTTGGTCGCCTCGGCGCTGGTGCTCGGGTCGTTCGCGCCGGACACCTTCTACTTCGCGGACGCGGTCGTGCAGGGCCTCATGGGGTACGGGGCCTTCACGCATTCACTGCTGGGCGTCCTGACCGCGGACGCCGTCCTGACCGCCGCCCTCGCCGCGTGCTGGCTGCTCCTGCGCGAACCGCTGATCGCGCTCCTGCCGCGCCGGTGGAGGGGCCGCGCGTACACCTTCGTACGCGGCGAGCGCTGGCGCGGGCGCCGACTGCCCGTGCTCGCCCTCTGGTTCTACCTCTCGGCGGTGGCCGGCTCCCTCACGCACGTGGTGTGGGACAGCTTCACGCACCTGGACCGCTGGGGTACCGAGGCGTTTCCGGAGCTGGGCGAACCGCTCGCCTTCGGGCTGCCGCTCTACTCGTTCCTCCAGTACGGCAGTTCGGCGATCGCCGCCTGCGCCCTGCTCTGGTTCACGGTGACGGGCCTGCGCCGGCTGCCGGCCTCGCCCGTCCCGCCGTCCGTGCCGGTGCTCGGCCGCGGGGAGATCTGGGGCGCCCTCGTCCTCGTCGTGCTGTGCGTGACGGCCGGCGTCACGATGCGGGTGATCCGCTGGTACACCTTCTTCGACCGGATCCACAGCCCCCTCGACATCATCCCGACCGTCTGCTTCGGGGCGGGCGGCGGTCTCGCCGTGGCGCTGCTGCTGTACGGGCTCCTCGTCCGCCTCCGGCACCGCCACGACCGCGAGGACCACGACCGGGACGGGGACCGGAACGCGCGAACGCCCGTCCCCACCGCATAGCGGGGACGGGCGTTCGCAGGGCCTGCGGACCTCAGTGCGCGGCGGACTCCCAGTCGGGGCCGACACCCACGGACACGTCCAGCGCGGCCCGGAGCTCGACGGCCGCGCCCATTTCCCGGCGGACCAGCTCCTCGACCTGCTCCCGCTCGCCCGGAGCGATCTCCAGCACGATTTCGTCGTGGACCTGGAGCAGCATCCGCGACTTCAGCCCGGCCTCGGTGATCGCCTTGTCCACGCGCAGCATCGCGACCTTGACGATGTCGGCGGCGGTGCCCTGGATCGGTGCGTTCAGCGCCATCCGCTCGGCGGCCTCGCGGCGCTGGCGGTTGTCGCTGTTGAGGTCGGGAAGGTAGCGGCGGCGCCCGAAGATCGTCGCCGTGTATCCGGTGGCCCGGGCCTCGTCGACCACGCGCCCGAGGTACTCGCGGACCCCGCCGAACCGCTCGAAGAAGGTCTTCATCAGGCCGCTCGCCTCGGCGGGCTCGATGTTCAGCTGCTGGGCCAGACCGAACGCGGAGAGCCCGTACGCCAGACCGTAGGACATGGCCTTGATCTTGCGCCGCATCTCGGCGTCGACCTGGGAGCGCTCCACGCCGAAGACCTGGGAGGCGACGGTGGTGTGCAGGTCCTCGCCGGTCGCGAACGCCTCGATCAGGCCCTCGTCCTCGGAGAGGTGCGCCATCACGCGCAGCTCGATCTGGCTGTAGTCGGCGGTCATCAGCGACTCGTAGCCCTCGCCGACGACGAAGCCGCGGCGGATGGCCCGGCCCTCGTCGGTGCGGACCGGCACGTTCTGCAGGTTGGGGTCGGTGGAGGAGAGCCGTCCCGTCGCGGCGACGGTCTGGCTGAAGCTGGTGTGCACCCGGCCGTCGGCGGCGATGGTCTTGACCAGGCCCTCGACAGTGACGCGCAGCTTGGCCTGCTCCCGGTGGCGGAGCATGATCACCGGCAGTTCGTGGTCGGTCTGGCCGGCCAGCCAGGCCAGCGCGTCCGCGTCCGTGGTGTAACCGGTCTTGGTCTTCTTCGTCTTCGGCAGGTCCAGCTCGCCGAAGAACACCTCCTGGAGCTGCTTGGGCGAGCCGAGGTTGAACTCGTGGCCGACCGCCGCGTGCGCCTCTTTTATGGCCTGCTGCACCGCGCCCGCGAACTGCTGCTCCATGGCTTCCAGGTGGTCGCGGTCGGCGGCGATGCCCGCCCGCTCCATCCGCGCGAGCAGCTCGGAGGTCGGCAGCTCCATGTCGTGGAGCAACTCGACCGCGCCCACCTCGGCGAGCTTGTCGGTGAAGGCGTCGCCCAGGTCCAGGACCGCGCGGGCCTGCGCCATCAGCGCCTCCGCCTCGGCGGTCTCGTCCGCTCCGAAGGCCAGCTGCCCGTCCGCGGCGGCCGGAGCCAGCTCCCGGTGCAGGTATTCGTTCGACAGCACGTCCAGCGCGAAGGAGCGGCGGCCCGGCTTGACCAGGTAGGCGGCGAGCGCGGTGTCCATGGTGACGCCCGCGAGGGTCCAGCCGTGCTCCGGGAAGACCCGCATCAGGCCCTTGGCGTTGTGCACCACCTTGGCCCTGCCCGGGTCCGCGGCCCAAGCCGCGAAGGCCCGCTCGTCCGCCTCGTCCAGCTCGGCCGGCTCGAACCAGGCGGCCGCGCCCGTGGCCGAGGCCAGGGCGATCTCGCTGACGTTGCCCTGGCCCAGCGCCCAGCTGTCGACGGTGGAGACACCCAACGGGCTGCCCGCGTGGCTCTCCAGCCACGGCGCCAGCTCGCCCGCGCCCAGCACCGAGCCGTCCAGCTCCACACCGGCCGCCGGAGCAGGGGGTTCCTCCTCGGCCACACCGGGGTCGACGGCCAGCAGCCGCTCCCGCAGCGAGGCGTTGCGGATCTCCAGCACGTCCAGCACCCCGGCCACGGCGGTCCGGTCGTACGGCGC
The DNA here is from genome assembly GCF_053591315.1 of Streptomyces sp. NPDC003042. Lineage (NCBI taxonomy): Bacteria > Bacillati > Actinomycetota > Actinomycetes > Kitasatosporales > Streptomycetaceae > Streptomyces > Streptomyces sp. NPDC003042. The sequence continues at coordinate 63,744 of NZ_JBSFTP010000002.1, read as the reverse complement.
GCGCACCAGGTCGGCCGGGCTCCGGGGCAGCTCCACGTCCTTGACCATCTCGGTCAGGACCCGGTTGAGCTTCACGGCCTCCAGGTGGTCCCGGAGGTTCTGCCCGACCTTGCCCTTGACCTCCTCGACGCGCTCCACCAGCTCGGCGAACGACCCGAACTGGGTGATCCACTTGGCCGCCGTCTTCTCGCCGACACCCGGGATGCCCGGCAGGTTGTCGGACGGGTCGCCGCGCAGCGCGGCGAAGTCCGGGTACTGCGCGGGGGTGAGGCCGTACTTCTCCTCGACCTTCTCCGGGGTGAACCGGGTCAGCTCGGAGACGCCCTTCGTCGGATACAGCACGGTGGTGTGCTCGGAGACGAGCTGGAAGGAGTCACGGTCGCCGGTGACGATCAGCACGTCGAAGCCGAGGGCCTCGGCCTGCGTCGCCAGCGTCGCGATCACGTCGTCGGCCTCGAAGCCGTCGATCGCGAACCGCGGCACACGCATCGCGTCCAGCAGCTCGCCGATCAGCTCGACCTGCCCCTTGAACTCGTCGGGGGTCTTGGACCGGTTCGCCTTGTACTCGGGGAACTCCGTCGAGCGCCACGTCTTGCGCGACACGTCGAACGCCACGGCGAAATGCGTGGGCGCCTCGTCGCGCAGCGTGTTCGCCAGCATCGACGCGAAGCCGTAGATGGCATTGGTCGGCTGCCCCGTGGCGGTCGTGAAGTTCTCCGCGGGCAGCGCGAAGAACGCCCGGTACGCCAGGGAGTGCCCGTCCATGAGCATCAGGCGGGGGCGGTCCGCTGCGGTCGTCTGGTCGGTCTTCTTCGATGCTGTCTCTGCCACGCCTCCGATCCTAGGCGCCCGCACTGACAATTCCGGACGGGCCGTTCCTCCGTCGGCGATGCCCGCGGAGCGTGACAGGATCGGAGTCGTACGCGCAGACAGCTCGAAGGGGAGCGACATGGCCACCAAGCCGCCCGCAGGTGATCCCGTACAGGACGCGCCGCAGGTCGCGCCTCCCCAGCACGCGGCCGCCGGACTGCCCGCGATCGCGCACACCCTGAAGATCGCCCAGCAGCAGATGGGCCTGGCGCGCACGGCCCGCACCCTCCTCAAGGTCAACCAGAAGGACGGCTTCGACTGTCCGGGCTGCGCCTGGCCGGAGGGAGACAAGCGGCACACCGCGGAGTTCTGCGAGAACGGCGCCAAGGCCGTCGCCGAGGAGGCCACGCTGCGCCGGGTCACCCCGGCGTTCTTCGCCGAGCACCCCCTCGCCGACCTGGCCGCGCGCTCCGGATACTGGCTGGGCCAGCAGGGCCGGATCACGGAGCCGATGCTGCTGCCGGAGGGCGGCGACCGCTACGAGGCGATCAGCTGGGAGCGGGCGTTCGCGATCATCGCGGAAGAGCTGACCGCCCTGGGCTCCCCCGACGAGGCCCTCTTCTACACCTCGGGCCGCACCAGCAACGAGGCCGCGTTCCTCTTCCAGCTCTTCGCCCGCGAGTTCGGCACCAACAACCTGCCCGACTGCTCCAACATGTGCCACGAGTCCTCGGGCTCCGCGCTGAACGAGACCATCGGCATCGGCAAGGGCAGCGTCTCCCTCGAAGACCTCCACCAGGCCGACCTGATCATCGTCGCCGGGCAGAACCCGGGCACCAACCACCCCCGCATGCTCTCCGCCCTGGAACAGGCCAAGTCCGCCGGCGCGAAGATCATCTCGGTGAATCCGCTGCCCGAGGCCGGCATGGAGCGGTTCAAGAACCCCCAGAGCCCCCTCGGCATGCTCAAGGGCACCGCCCTCAACGACCTCTTCCTGCAGATCCGCATCGGCGGCGACCAGGCCCTCTTCCGCCTCCTCAACAAGCTCGTCATCGAGGCGGAGGCGGACGGCGCCACCGACGAGGCCTTCATCCGCGAACACACCCACGGATACGAGGACTTCGCGGCCGCCGCCAAGGAAACCGACTGGGACGAGACCCTCACCGCCACCGGCCTGACCCGGCCCGAGATCGAGCGCGCCCTGGCCATGATCCTGGCCTCGAAGCGCACCATCGTCTGCTGGGCGATGGGCCTCACCCAGCACAAGCACGCCGTCGCCACCATCCGCGAGGTCGTCAACCTCCTGCTGCTGCGCGGCAACATCGGCCGCCCCGGCGCCGGCGTCTGCCCCGTCCGCGGCCACTCCAACGTCCAGGGCGACCGCACCATGGGGATCTTCGAGCGGCCGGCGCCCGCCTTCCTCGACGCCCTCGACAAGGAATTCGGGATCACCGCGCCCCGCCACCACGGCCTCGACGTGGTCCGCTCCATCCAGGCCCTGCGCGACGGCAAGGCCAAGGTGCTCTTCGCCATGGGCGGCAACTTCGTCGGCGCCACCCCCGACACCGAGGTCACCGAGGCCGCGATCCGCCGCGCCTCCCTGACCGTGCACGTCTCCACCAAGCTCAACCGCTCCCACGCGGTCACCGGCCGGCGCGCCCTGATCCTGCCCACCCTCGGCCGCACCGACAAGGACGTCCAGGGCAGCGGCAAGCAGTTCGTGACCGTCGAGGACTCCATGGGCATGGTCCACGCCTCCCGCGGCAACCTCGCCCCCGCGAGCCCCCACCTGCTGTCCGAGCCGGCCATCGTGGCCCGGATGGCGCGCGCCGTCCTCGGGGAGGCCTCCGCCACCCCGTGGGAGGAGTTCGAGCAGGACTACGGGACGATCCGCGACCGGATCTCCCGCGTCGTCCCCGGCTTCGAGGACTTCAACGCCCGCGTGTCCCGCCCGGGCGGCTTCCAGCTCCCGCACGCCCCGCGCGACGAGCGCCGCTTCCCCACGAAGACCGGCAAGGCCAATTTCACCGCCGCGCCCGTGGAGTACCCCAGGGTCCCGGCGGGGCGGCTGCTCCTGCAGACCCTGCGCAGCCACGACCAGTACAACACCACGATCTACGGCCTCGACGACCGCTACCGCGGCATCACCGGCGGCCGCCGGATCGTCATGGTCAACCCCGTGGACGCGGCCGAGCTCGGGCTGGCCGACGGCTCGTACACGGACATCGTCGGCGAGTGGAAGGACGGCGTCGAACGGCGCGCCCCCGGCTTCCGCGTCGTGCACTACCCGACCGCGCGCGGCTGCGCGGCCGCCTACTACCCGGAGACCAATGTGCTGGTCCCGCTGGACGCCACCGCCGACACCAGCAACACCCCGGCGAGCAAGTCCGTCGTCGTGCGCTTCGAACCGGCCTGATAGAACGACCTCAGGACAAGCAGGTTAACGAACGTTGACGAACGGAGCCGGCCCATGGGCGAGCGCCACCCAGTGAAGTTCCCGCAGGAAGTCCTCGACGAGTACGCGGCCCTGGGCATAGACCTGCCCGCGCTGTTCTCGGCGGGCCACCTCGGCGAGCGCATGGACGTCCGCATCCTGGAGGCCTCGGCCGACCGGGTCGTGGGCACCATGCCCGTCGAGGGCAACACCCAGCCCTACGGACTGCTGCACGGCGGGGCCTCCGCCGTACTGGCCGAAACCCTCGGCTCGATCGGCGCGATGCTGCACGGCGGAATCAGCAAGATCGCCGTCGGCGTCGACCTGAACTGCACCCACCACAGGGGCGCCCGCTCCGGCCTGGTCACGGGCGTCGCCACCCCCGTCCACCGGGGCCGCTCCACCGCCACGTACGAGATCGTGATCACGGACGAGCAGGACCGCCGCGTCTGCACCGCCCGCCTGACCTGCCTGCTGCGCGACACCGACTCGTAACAACGGGGCCAGTACGGGCAGTTGTGCGCCCACCGGCGCCGGTCTAGCGTTCCCCCATGGGATCCGGACCGGCGCCGCGTCGCGCCACGGCCGCACACGCGATGACGGCGCTCCTGGCCACCACGCTCCTCGGCTGCGCCACGGGCCACCCCACCCCGGCCGACGCGACCGCCACCGCCCCCACCGCACGGCCCACCACCGACCGGGACCTGTGCGCCGCCCTGATCACCCACTGGGCCGGGGTCGTCCTCGACGCCGGCGAGGACCGCGACGCCGTCCGGCTCGACTACCAGGCCATGGGCCTGTCCGGCGGCCAGAACGACATCCTCCGCGCCGTCCTCGACGCGGCCCGGGCCGAACAGCGCGCCAGGGGCCGCGAGGCCGCGCGTGAGCTCGCCACCCGCCAGGCCGACCTGCGCTGCGCCGAGCGCTACCGCTCGGGCGCCCCGACCGGCGGTCCCTGGCAGTGAGCCGCCCCCGTTCTCGTTCACCGTGCGTGTGCGGACCCGGTCCGGCCCCGCCCGGCCGCCGCGGGCGTCGGCGGAGGTGATCCGGCCACCGCTTCGGGTCGCGGCGTCGGCGGGGGGAGTGCGGAACCTCGCGGTGCTGATTCAGGCGAAGGAATGCGTGCGCCTAACACGGAATTCTGGGTCCATTTTGGGGGTGACCCTCAGTAATGAAATCAAGAACGGAGAGCACGGTTACCTCCCTGCTGACCGATATGCCAGGGATCTTTCCGTCGCTTTGACCAGCGCTCATCCCGAAGATCGAGACACCGGCTCCACGGAGCCGTCATGACCAACAAGCCCCAGAGTCCTGGCCATGACAGTACTCAAACCGCTCTACGGTCCTCACGGATCTCAGCATGCGGACAAGACGAATCGGCCTGAATTCCCCCGTTCCACCCCCAGAGATCCGCTATGCAGTACGCCGTGGCATAACAAGAGAGTCACGCATTGGCCTGAGCCCTCCATATCCCCCGATGTCCCGCCTAGAGTCACCGCCAGTTACCGCGACCGCCGGATTCCACTCAGTTCGGTTCCCCGCGTTCGACTCGACGCGTCCCAGGGGGGACGCGGCGCCTGGAAAGGACTGATCGTGCGTCATCGTTCGCTCATCGCCGTGACGGCCGCCCTCGCCGCGGGCGCTCTCACTCTCACCGCCTGTGGCTCGCGCGACGACAAGGGCGGCGCCGCCTCCGACGGTGGCAACACCACGGTCGTCATCGGCGTCGACTCCCCGACCACCGGTGACCTGTCGGCCCTCGGCCTCGGCATCCGCAACTCCGTCGACCTCGCCGTGCGCCAGGCCAACGAGAAGAAGTACGTCAAGGGCGTCACCTTCAAGATCGAGGCCCTCGACGACCAGGCACAGGCCGCCTCCGGCCAGCAGAACGCCACCAAGCTCGTCGCGAACAAGGACGTCCTCGGCGTCGTCGGCCCGCTGAACTCCTCGGTCTCCGAGTCGATGCAGAAGGTCTTCGACGACGCCAAGCTCGTCCAGATCTCCCCCGCCAACACCAGCCCCTCCCTCTCGCAGGGTGCCAAGTGGGCGACCGGCGAGAAGGTCCGCACCTTCAAGAGCTACTTCCGCACCGCCACCACGGACGCCATCCAGGGCCCGTTCGCGGCGCAGTACCTCTTCAACAAGGCGGGCAAGAAGAAGGTCTTCATCATTGATGACAAGAAGACCTACGGCTCCGGCCTCGCCGGTACCTTCAAGGGCGAGTTCACCAAGCTCGGCGGCAGCGTCGTCGGCGAGGGCCACATCGACCCGGAGAGCAAGGACTTCTCCGCCGTCGTGACCCAGGTCAAGAGCTCCGGCGCCGAAGTCGTCTACTACGGCGGCGAATACCCGGCAGCCGGCCCGCTCAGCAAGCAGATCAAGGCCTCCGGCACCAACATCCCGCTCATCGGCGGCGACGGCATCTACGACAAGAAGTACGTCGAGCTCGCCGGTGAAGGCGCCGTCGGCGACTTCGCCACCTCGGTCGGCGCGCCCGTCGAGAGCCTGCCCTCCGCCAAGGAGTTCATCGCCAACTACGAGAAGGCCGGCTTCAAGGAGCCGTTCGCTGCCTACGGCGGCTACTCGTACGACTCCGCCTGGGCCGTCATCGAGGCCGTCAAGGCCGTCGTCGACGCCAACAACGGCAAGCTCCCCACCGACGCCCGCGCCAAGGTCCTCGACGCCGTCCAGAAGGTCTCCTTCGACGGCGTGACCGGCAAGGTCTCCTTCGACGAGTTCGGTGACGCCACCAACAAGCAGCTCACCGTCTACAAGGTCGAGGGTGGCGAGTGGAAGTCCGTCGAGTCCGGCACCCTCGTCGGCTGACCTTCACCAGCTAGCTCACAAGCAGCACCCCCACTTGCCGCGCGGGGCGCACACACAGCGCCCCGCGCGGTGTCACATCCGTCGAAAGACTCGGAGGACCTGCGGTGCACGAACTGCCGCAACAGCTGGTCAACGGCCTGCTACTGGGATCCATGTACGGGCTCGTCGCCATCGGCTACACGATGGTTTATGGCATTGTCCAGCTCATCAACTTCGCCCACGGCGAGATCTTCATGACCGGCGGCTTCGGAGCCCTCACGGTCTGGCTGATGCTCCCCACGGGCACGACCATGTGGGTCGCGCTGCCCCTGATGCTCATAGGCGCGGTCTTTGTGGCCACCACCATCGCAGTCGCCGCGGAACGCTTCGCCTACCGCCCACTGCGCAGCGCGCCGCGCCTCGCCCCCCTCATCACCGCCATCGGGCTCTCCATCGCCCTCCAGCAGGCGGTATGGGCCTGGTACCCGGACGCCAATAGCTCCCTCATCTTCCCCGAGATCGCCGGCGGACCCTTCCACCTCGGCAGCATCACCATCCAGACCGGTGACATCTTCCTGATGATCGCCGCCCCCGTCTCCATGGCCTTCCTCGGCTTCTTCGTCAAGAAGACGCGCACCGGCCGCGGCATGCAGGCCACCGCGCAGGACCCCGACACCGCCAAGCTCATGGGCATCAACACCGACCGCATCATCACCACCGCGTTCGCCCTCGGTGCCGTGTTCGCCGCCGTCGGAGCCGTCGCCTACGGCCTCAAGTACGGCGAAGTCAAGTTCCAGATGGGCTTCCTGCTCGGCCTCAAGGCCTTCACCGCAGCCGTGCTCGGCGGAATCGGCAACATCTACGGCGCCATGGTCGGCGGTCTCGTCCTCGGCCTCGCCGAGACCCTGACCACCGTCTACGTCGCCGAAATCCCGGGCTTCGAGCAGCTCGGCGGACAGTCCTGGGGCAACACCTGGGCGTTCGTACTTCTCATCCTCGTGCTCCTCTTCCGGCCACAGGGCCTGTTGGGCCAGCGCGTGGCGGACAGGGTGTGAGATCCATGACGACCAACACCGCGGACACCGCGAAGACCCCCGCACCGGGCAAGGGATTCATCCCCCTCCCCGAGAAGACGGCCCGCGCCCTCGCCACTGCCGGCGGCGCCCTCACCGTCCTCTCCGCCTTCCTCGCCTGGACCTGGACCCCTGCCTTCCCCGGCAACCTCACCGTCTACGGCTACCCCGGCGGCCTCCAGTGGCTCGCCCTCATCGGCGGCGCCCTCACCGCCGTCTTCGGCCTCGCCTCCTACGGCGTCAAGGGCCTGCGCTGGCTCACCCCCGCCGGAGCCGACGCCGCGATCAAGCTCTCCGCCCTCGCCGCGTTCGCCGTCACCTGGTACACCGTCATCGCCATCGTGGTGAAGCTCGGCGCACTCGTCGACCTCGAACCCGGCGCCGGTGTCGCCGCCCTGGTCAGCCTCCTCGCAGTCGTCGGCGCCCTGGCACTCCCCTTCGAACGCCCCGTACTCGAAGGGCCCGACCCCGACGACTCCGGGTGGGAGAAGTTCAAGCACGAAGCCGGCAACAAGTGGACGACCGTCAAGGCCGCCCTCGCCTCCGGCCCCGTCGCCCCGACCCGCGTCCTCCCCGCCTGGGCCGAGATCCTGCTGATCGCCGCCGTCCTCGGCCTCGCGCTCACCGTCTTCACCTACGGCATCACCACCCCGTACCAGGAACTGTTCGTCGGCTTCCTGATCATCACCAGCTTCGGTGCCGCGGCACTCAACAAGGCCGGTCTCATGGCCCGCCTCACCACGCTCACCGCCCGGCACCGCAACGTCGCCCTCGTTGGCGCCTTCGCCGCCGCGGCTCTCTTCCCGCTCACCCAGACCGACGACCAGTACGCGAACCTCGGGGTCAACATCCTGATCTTCGCCACCGTCGCCCTCGGCCTGAACATCGTGGTCGGCCTCACCGGCCTCCTCGACCTCGGCTACGTCGCCTTCCTCGGCGTCGGTGCCTACACCGCGGCCCTGGTCTCCGGCTCCCCGAGCTCACCGTTCGGCATGCACCTGCCCTTCTGGGCGGCGCTCCTCGTCGGCGCGGCGGCCTCCATGGTCTTCGGCGTCCTCATCGGCGCCCCGACCCTGCGCCTGCGCGGCGACTACCTCGCCATCGTGACGCTCGGCTTCGGAGAGATCTTCCGCATCTCGATGAACAACCTCGACGGCGTCTCCGGGCCCGACATCACCAACGGCCCCAACGGCATCGCCAACATCCCGAACATCAACCTGTTCGGATTCGACTTCGGCGCCTCACACACCATCGCCGGATTCACCATCGGCCGGTTCTCGAACTACTTCCTGCTGATGCTGCTGATCACCCTCATCGTGGTCCTCGTGTTCCGCCGCAGCGCGGAATCCCGCATCGGCCGCGCCTGGGTCGCCATCCGCGAGGACGAGACCGCCGCCGAAGCCATGGGCATCAACGGCTTCCGCGTCAAGCTCATCGCCTTCGCCCTCGGCGCCACCCTCGCCGGCCTCGCCGGCGCGGTCCAGGCACACGTCCAGTACACGGTCACCCCCGACCAGTACAAGTTCGCCGAGTCCGTACCGCCGAACTCCGCCTTCCTGCTCGCCGCAGTCGTCCTCGGCGGCATGGGCACCATCGCGGGACCCCTGATCGGCGGCTCGCTGCTCTTCCTGATCCCCAACAAGCTCCAGTTCCTGGGCGAGTACCAGCTCCTCGTCTTCGGCCTCGCCCTCATCATCCTCATGCGACTGCGCCCCGAAGGCCTCATCCCCAACCGGCGCAACCAGCTCGAACTCCACGAGCCGGTCCCAGCTCCCACAGTCCTCGGTAAGGCAGGGGTCTGACCCATGACGACCACCACCACCGACACCCCGGCCGCCACCACCGCCGAGACCGTCCTCGACGCACGCGGCGTCACGATGCGCTTCGGCGGCCTCACCGCCGTCAAGAACGTCGACCTCACCGTGCGCAGCGGCGAAATCGTCGGACTCATCGGCCCCAACGGCGCCGGCAAGACCACGTTCTTCAACTGCCTCACCGGCCTCTACATCCCCACCGAGGGCGAAGTCCGGTACAAGGGCACGGTCCTGCCGCCCAAGTCCTACAAGGTGACCGCAGCCGGCGTCGCCCGTACCTTCCAGAACATCCGTCTCTTCAACAACATGACGGTCCTGGAAAACGTCCTCGTCGGCCGCCACACCCGCACCAAGGAAGGCCTCTGGTCCGCCCTCCTGCGCCACCCCGGCTTCCACCGGGAAGAGAAGGCCAGCCGCGAGAGAGCCATGGAACTCCTGGAGTTCATCGGCCTCGACAACAAGGCCGAACACCTCGCCCGCAACCTCCCCTACGGCGAACAGCGCAAGCTCGAAATCGCCCGCGCACTCGCCAGCGACCCCGGCCTCATCCTCCTGGACGAGCCCACCGCCGGCATGAACCCCCAGGAAACCCGGACCACCGAAGAACTCATCTTCGCCATCCGGGACCAGGGCATCGCCGTCCTCGTCATCGAGCACGACATGCGCTTCATCTTCAACCTCTGCGACCGGGTCGCCTGCCTCGTCCAGGGCGAGAAGCTCATCGAAGGCACCGCCAGCGAGGTCCAGGGCGACGAACGCGTCATCGCCGCCTACCTCGGCGAACCCTTCGAAGGCGCCCCCGGCGCCGAAGAAGTCGCGGAGGTCGAGGCCGCCGAGGCGCACAGCACCACCAGCACGGACGGAGAAGCCAAGTGACCGCACTCCTCGAGGTCGAGGACCTCCGCGTCGCCTACGGCAAGATCGAAGCCGTCAAGGGCATCTCCTTCAGCGTCGACGCAGGCCAGATCGTCACCCTCATCGGAACGAACGGCGCCGGCAAGACCACGACGCTGCGCACCCTCTCCGGCCTGATCAAACCGCGCGGCGGCCAGATCAAGTTCGAGGGCAAGTCGCTGAAGAAGGTCCCCGCGCACGACATCGTCTCGCTCGGACTCGCCCACTCCCCCGAGGGGCGGCACATCTTCCCGCGCATGACGATCGAGGACAACCTCCTCCTCGGCGCCTTCCTCCGCAAGGACAAGGAAGGCATCCAGAAGGACGTCCAGCGCGCCTACGACCTCTTCCCGATCCTGGGAGAGCGCCGAAAGCAGGCGGCCGGCACCCTCTCTGGCGGCGAGCAGCAGATGCTCGCCATGGGCCGCGCGCTCATGTCGCAGCCCAAGCTGCTCATGCTGGACGAGCCGTCGATGGGCCTCTCGCCGATCATGATGCAGAAGATCATGGCGACGATCTCGGAGCTCAAGGCGGCCGGCACCACCATCCTGCTGGTCGAGCAGAACGCCCAGGCCGCGCTGTCCCTGGCCGACCAGGGTCACGTCATGGAGATCGGCAAGATCGTCCTGTCGGGCCCCGGCCGCGAACTCCTCGTCAACGAGGACGTCCGCAAGGCCTACCTCGGCGAGGACTGACCGTCCTTTCCACCACGTACGCGTGAGGCCCGTCTCCCCTCGGGGGGAGACGGGCCTCACGCGTTCTCTTCGGGGCTACGCCTGCGCGGCGTTCTTCTTCTCCTCGGCGTCCTCGATGACCGCCTCGGCGACCTGCTGCATGGACATGCGGCGGTCCATGGAGGTCTTCTGGATCCAGCGGAAGGCGGCCGGCTCGGTCAGCCCGTACTGGGTCTGCAGGATGCTCTTGGCCCGGTCGACGAGCTTACGGGTCTCCAGCCGGAGCGAGAGGTCCGCGACCTCCTTCTCCAGCGCCTTCAGCTCGGCGAAGCGGGAGACGGCCATCTCGATCGCCGGCACGACGTCGCTCTTGCTGAACGGCTTGACGAGGTACGCCATGGCCCCGGCGTCCCGCGCCCGCTCGACCAGGTCGCGCTGCGAGAACGCGGTGAGCATCAGGACCGGGGCGATGGACTCCTCCGCGATCTTCTCGGCGGCGGAGATCCCGTCCAGGACGGGCATCTTCACGTCGAGGATCACCAGGTCGGGACGGTGCTCGCGCGCCAGCTCGACGGCCGTCTGCCCGTCCCCGGCCTCGCCGACGACGGCGTACCCCTCTTCTTCGAGCATCTCTTTCAGGTCCAGGCGGATGAGCGCCTCGTCCTCGGCGATGACGACGCGGGTCGTCAGCGGCGGAACGTGCGACTGGTCGGCGTCGGGCGTGGGCGTCGACTCGTGCTCGGCGGTCACGGGGGCTCCTTGTTGCAAGGCGATTCAGCTCCCCCGAGCCTACCTAGCTCCTGTATGTTTGTGACACGGAGGGTCTTCGGTATCCTTCGTTTCGAAGGGGCCCCGGTAGCCCAGCGGTAGAGGCGATGGATTCAAAACCCATTCAGCGTCGGTTCGAATCCGACTCGGGGCACTTCTCCTTCAGTTCCAAGGTCGCCAAGCAAATTTTGCGATCTTCACTCGTCGCAGTGAACGAAACTTCGAATTGCGGCCAACTGGACGAATGACGACGAAGCTCCCGTGCATGGAGCACAATCCTTCGATACGCGAAGAAGCAGTCCTACTGCTACGCCGAGGCGTGACCAACCGGGTGGTGGCCGAGCACCTCGGCGTACCCCGTGGCACCGTCGGCTGGTGGCGGCACGAGGACCGAAAGCACCGCGGCGAGACTTACACGCAGCCGACCGACTGCCCGAAGTGCACGAGTAGGGAGTTCGATCAGCGTGCGTACGCCTACCTCCTGGGGCTTTACCTCGGCGACGGCCACATCATCTCGAAGTACAAGCAGCACCACCTGTCCATCTTCTGCGACGCGTCATGGCCTGGGCTCATCGACGCCGCCGAGGAAGCGATGCACCTCGTCATGCCCCAGCCCAAGGTGGGCCGCCGGCACAGGCAGGGGTGCGTGGAGGTCAAGTCGTACACACTCCACTGGCCGTGCCTGTTCCCGCAGCATGGCCCCGGCAAGAAGCACGACCGGCGCATCGTCCTCGAGGGCTGGCAACAGGAGATCGTCGACGCCCACCCCTGGGAGTTCATCCGGGGCCTCATCCACTCCGACGGGTGCCGGACCATCAACTGGACCACCCGGATCATCGGCGGCGAGCGGAAGCGCTACGAGTACCCCCGGTACTTCTTCACCAACAAGTCCGACGACATCCGCAAGCTCTGCACCGACACGCTCGCCAAGGTCGGGGTCCAGTGGACGATCCTGGCCCGGGGCAGCGATCCGTTCAACGTGTCCATCGCCCGCAAGGATTCCGTGGCCCTCATGGACGCCCACATCGGGCCGAAGTACTAGGGGAGGTCGCCGTCGCCGCCCAGGTTGGCGACCATGCGGCGCAGGACGTCGATGGTCGCCGCGTATGCGGCGGTGTCGATGCCCTGCCGCATCCGTTCGTGGACCTTCGCGTTGCGGTCGCGGGCGCGGAGGCGGCCCGCTTCGCCGTCCTCGGTCAGGGTCAGGGTGGCGTCGGTCTCGGTGAGCCAGCCGCGTGCCGCGAGGTCCTCGTAGACCGCCTCGAAGTCGGTGTCCTGATCGTCGAAGGGGGTCAGCTTCGTGGTCAGGGCGGCCCGCTTCCACTGGCCCGGCGCGCCGGCGACGTGGTTGAGGGTCCACCAGTGGGGTTGGGTGAGGCTTTCCTCGGCAAGTGCTGCGCGAAGGCCGCCGATGACGAGGTTCGCGGTCTCGCGGCTCCAGTAGCCGATGGGTTGGGCGGCGAGCTGGTCCTGGGGGTATTCCTTGATCGTCATGTCTGGAGCGTATGACCTCGAAGGTTGAGGTCAAGGTTTCGAATGAAGGGGACGCTGTGATGAGTGAGAAGGCCCGGAAGCTGTTCGATGCGCTGGATCTCAACGTGGATGGTGAGTTGACCCGCGCGGAGGTGATCAGTGCTCTCCGGTCGAAGGGTCCGGTGCTGGCGGCGCGGGGTGATCTGCCGTTCTGGGGGGTGGGTGACGTGAACGCCTCGTCGGCGCTCTTTGATGCCGCCGATCAGAACGGGGACTCGGTGCTGACCTTCGAGGAGTTCGCCGCCGTGGTCGACCGGCGTTTCGGCTGGTAGCGGGACCTTGCTCTCACCCTCGGTGCACGAGGCCGCGCAGGACGGTTTCGACGTGGGCGGGGGCGTCCGCCGGGTCGAGGGGGGCGTGGGTGATGAGGAGGCGGTACCAGAAGGGGCCGAAGATCAGGTCGGTGGCGTGGGTGAGGTCGGTGTCGGCGGGGATTTCTTCGCGGGTGATGGCGTGGGTGAGGAGGGTGGCGACGAGTTCGCGGCGGGTTCGGGCCCAGGCGCGGAAGGCTTCGGCGAAGGCGGGGTCGAGTTGGGCTTCGGCCATGAGGCCGGTGAGGGCTTTGGTGCGGGCGGGGTCGTTGCCGATGCGGTAGAGGTCGGTGACGAAGGCGGTGAGGTCGCCTTGGAGGGTGCCGGTGTCGGGTGTGGGGACGCGGGTGGCGGTTTCGTGGGTGTAGGCGTCCATGACGAGGGCGGGTTTTGATTTCCACCAGCGGTAGACGGTGCTTTTGGCGACGTGGGCTCGTTTGGCGACGCCTTCGATGGTGAGGGCGCCGTAGCCGTTTTCGATGAGGAGTGCGGTGGTGGCTTCGAGGACGGAGTGGTGGGCGTCTTCGTTGCGGAGGCGTCCGCCGGTGCGGGGTGCTGGGTTCTGGGGAGTGGTTGACACACCATCACGATAGCCCTACCGTTAATCGAAACGCTGCGTAGCGTTTCGATTAACGAGTGAAGTCTCAGGGGGAGAGTCATGAGCAGGATCGTGATCGCGCACGGGTACGGAATGAGCGGTGGGGAGCACTGGTACCCCTCGGTGGCGCGGGAGCTCGCGCAGGAGGGGCACGAGGTGCGGGTGCCGGACTTCCCGGAGCCGTTCGTGCCGGAGGCCGGGGCGTGGCTGAAGGAGCTGACGGCGCAGACGGAGGGCGCGCCTGCGGGTGGGACGGTTCTGGTGGGCCACAGTCTGGGCGGGGTGAATGTGCTGCGTCTGTTGCAGCAGCACGACACGGAGGCCGAGGGGGCGTTCGCCGGGGTGGTGTTCGTGGCGTCGATGGCGGGCGAGGTGGGGTATGACGCGTTGGCGTCGTTCTTCTCTCCGGAGTTCGACTGGGCGCGTATCCGGGCGGCGGCGCGGGGGTTTCGGGTGCTGCACGCGGCTGATGATCCGGTGACCGGGGAGCGGACGTCGGAGCATGTCATGCGGTTGGTGACGAGGCTTGGGGCGACGGCGACGGTGACCGCGTCGGGCGGGCATTTCCCCAGTACGGGTGAGAGCCGGTTGGAGTTGCCCGACGCGGTGCGGTTGATACGTGAGGTGCTGCTGCAGGCCCGGGGTTAGCGGACGGCGTCGCCGATGTGGTGGATGCGGACGAGGTTGGTCGATCCGCTGACGCCGGGGGGTGAGCCGGCGGTGATGACGACGACGTCGCCGGGGAAGCAGCGTCCGATCCGCAGGAGTTCTTCTTCGACCTGGGCGACCATCGCGTCGGTGGAGTCGACGTGGGGGCCGAGGAAGGTTTCGACGCCCCAGGTGAGGTTGAGTTGGGAGCGGGTGGCGGGGTCGGGGGTGAAGGCGAGGAGGGGGATGGGTGAGCGGTAGCGGGAGAGCCGGCGGACAGTGTCTCCGCTCTGGGTGAAGGCGACGAGGAATTTGGCGCCGAGGAAGTCGCCCATTTCGGCGGCGGCGCGGGCGACGGCGCCTCCTTGGGTGCGGGGCTTGTTCCGGTCCGTGAGGGGTGGGAGGCCCTTGGCGAGGATGTCTTCTTCGGCGGCTTCGACGATGCGGGCCATGGTGCGGACGGTTTCGACGGGGTATTTGCCGACGCTGGTTTCGCCGGAGAGCATGACGGCGTCGGTTCCGTCGATGACGGCGTTGGCGACGTCGGAGGCTTCGGCGCGGGTGGGCCGGGAGTTTTCGATCATCGAGTCGAGCATCTGCGTGGCGACGATGACGGGCTTGGCGTTGCGCTTGGCGAGTTTGACGGCGCGCTTTTGGACGATCGGGACGTGTTCCAGGGGCATTTCGACGCCGAGGTCGCCGCGGGCGACCATGATGCCGTCGAAGGCGGCGACGATGTCGTCGATGTTCTCGACTGCCTGGGGCTTTTCGATCTTCGCGATGACGGGGAGGCGGCGGCCTTCCTCGTTCATGATGCGGTGGACGTCTTGGATGTCGCGGCCGCTGCGTACGAAGGAGAGGGCGATGACGTCGGCGCCGGTGCGCAGGGCCCAGCGGAGGTCTTCGATGTCCTTGTCGGAGAGGGCGGGGACGGAGACGGCGACGCCGGGGAGGTTGAGTCCCTTGTGGTCGGAGACCATGCCGCCTTCGACGACGAGGGTGTGGACGCGGGGGCCGTCGATGCCGATGACTTGGAGGGTGACGCGGCCGTCGTCGACGAGGATGCGTTCGCCGGTGGTGACGTCGGCGGCGAGGCCCTTGTAGGTCGTGCCGCAGGTGTGGCGGTCGCCTTCGTGGTCTTCGACGGTGATGGTGAATTCGTCACCGCGTTCAAGGAGTACGGGTCCTTCGCGGAAGCGGCCGAGGCGGATCTTCGGGCCTTGAAGGTCGGCGAGGACTCCGACGCTGTGGCCGGTCTCGTCGGAGGCCTTGCGTACGCGCTGGTAGCGCTCCTCGTGTTCGGCGTAGGTGCCGTGGCTGAGGTTGAAGCGGGCGATGTCCATTCCGGCTTCGACCAGGGCTTTGATCTGGTCGTATGAGTCGGTTGCGGGGCCCAGGGTACATACGATTTTCGCTCGGCGCATGAGACGAGCGTATGCCCCTACCAGGCAGTAGGAAATTGGTTCCGGGTGTCCACTCAACAACCTTTGAGTAAAAGCTTGTTGACAAATGTTGAATGTGCGTGGGGGTGCTCTGATGAGCACCCCCGGGGCACCGTTCGTGCGGTTTCGGGGTGGGGTTTGGGGTGAGGGTTCAGAGCTGGGGAGGGGTCATGGTGAAGCGGGCGTTGACCTGGGCGAAGACGGTCTGGCGCTGGGGTTCCAGATCGAGGGGCGGGGCGCCGGCGTCTTCGGCGGCGCCGTAGGCCATGGAGCGCATCGCGCCGGCGGGGGCGGCCATGGAGAGGGGGGCGGCGTTCTCGGCGCCGAGGTCGGCGAGTTCGACGAGGGCGGCGAGGTTGGCGCCGAGGGCCTGGGCGTATTCGCGGGCGCGCTGGACGGCTTCGAGTACGGCTTGGCGGCGGGCTTCGCCGTGGGCGGGTGAGGTGGGGCGCAGGGCCCACCAAGGGCCGTCGAGTTGGGTGAGTTCGAGGTCGGCGAGGCGGGTGGTGAGTTCGCCGAGGGCGGTGAAGTCGTTGAGTTCGGCGGTGATGTAGACGCGGCCGTGGTAGGCGCGGACGCGTTCGCCGCGGCCGTGGCGGGTGAGTTCGGGGGTGATGGAGAAGGCGCCGGTTTCGAGTTTTTCGACGGGTTCGCCGTAGCTCTTGATCAGGTCGAGGACGGCGCTGTTGCGGCGGGTGAGGTCTTCGAGTGCGGTGCGCCGGTCGGTACCGCGGGCGCTGACGGTGATGCCGATGCGGGCGATTTCGGGGTCGACTTCGAGCCGGGCTTCGCCGCGGACCGCGACGCGGGGTACTTCGGGGGTTCCGTAGGGCTGGTGCGAGGCGTCCTGAGTCATGGTTTCACTCTCGCACTGTCGCCCGTACGGGTGTGGTCATCGGATCGAAACCTGGTGGGGGTGTTGCGGCTTGTGGGTGGTGGGCCAGAATCTACGCGCGTTGTTCACGCCTCAAAAGGGAGATGGCATGGCGTTTGACCGCAGGACGTTTCTGGGGACCTCGGCTGCGACGGGTGCGGCTGTGGCTTTGGCGGGTGCCACGAGCACTCCGGCTGCCGCGGCCCCGAGGCCGCGGACGTACTCGTTCACGGTGATGGGCACGACCGATCTGCACGGGAATGTCTTCAACTGGGACTATTTCACTGACAAGGAGTTCGACGACAAGGCGCACAACGACGTCGGTCTGGCGAAGATCTCGACGCTGGTGGATCAGGTGCGGGCGCAGAAGGGGCGGCGCAACACGCTGCTGATCGACGCCGGTGACACGATCCAGGGCACGCAGCTTTCGTACTACTACGCGAAGGTGGATCCGATCACCGCGCGCCGGGGTCCGGTGCATCCGATGGCGCAGGCGATGAACGCGATCGGGTACGACGCGGCGGCGCTCGGGAACCACGAGTTCAATTACGGGATACCGGTCCTGCGCAAGTTCGAGGAGCAGTGTGATTTCCCGCTGCTGGGGGCGAATGCCCTGGATGCGAAGACGCTGCGGCCGGCGTTCGCGCCGTACAGCATGCACCGGCTGCGGACGCCGCACGGGCGGGATGTGAGGGTGGCGGTGCTGGGGCTGACGAATCCGGGGATCGCGATCTGGGACAAGGCGAATGTCCAGGGGCAGATGACGTTCCCGGGGCTGGAGGAGCAGGCGGCGAAGTACGTGCCGCGGCTGCGTTCGATGGGCGCGGATGTGGTGATCGTGTCGGCGCATTCCGGGTCGAGCGGTACGTCGAGTTACGGCGATCAGCTGCCGTACATCGAGAACGCGGCCGCTCTGGTGGCGGAGCAGGTGGAGGGGATCGACGCGATCCTGGTGGGGCACGCGCACACGGAGATCCCGGAGTACCGGGTGAAGAACAAGGCGAGCGGCAAGGACGTGGTGCTGTCGGAGCCGCTCAAGTGGGGGCAGCGGCTGACGTTGTTCGACTTCGATCTGACGTGGGAGCGGGGTCGCTGGTCGGTGTCGAAGGTCGCCGCGCGGGTGTTGAACTCCAACACCGTGGAGGAGGACCCGAAGATCGCCGGCCTGCTGTCGGACGAGCACCGCAAGGTCGTGGCGTACGTCAATCAGGTGATCGGGACCTCGACGCAGGCGATGTCCTCGGCCGAAGGGCCGCTGAAGGACGTGCCGATCATCGACCTGATCAACCATGTGCAGGCGGAGACGGTGCGGGGCGCGCTGGCGGGCTCCGAGTGGGCCGCGCTGCCGGTGCTGTCGCAGGCGTCCTGCTTCTCCCGGACGGCGGCGATACCGGCCGGGCAGGTGACCATCAGGGACGCGGCGGGGCTGTACCCCTTCGAGAACACTCTGGAGGCGCGGCTGTTGACCGGTGGGCAGCTGAAGGACTACCTGGAGTACTCGGCGAGGTATTTCGTCCGGACGGATTCGGGTGCTGTGGTGGATCCGGCGAAGCTGACGAACTCGGAGGGCATACCGGACTACAACTATGACGCGGTGTACGGGCTGACGTACGACATCGACATCGCGCAGCCGGTGGGGTCGAGGATCACGGGGCTGTCCTTCCAGGGGAAGGCGGTGGATCCGGCGGCGCGGTTCGTGTTGGCGGTGAACAACTACCGGGCCTCGGGTGGCGGGAACTTCCCGCATGTTCCGCAGGCCAGGCAGTTGTGGGCGAACTCGGATGAAATACGTAACACGATCGTCCAGTGGGTGAAGGCGAAGGGGACGGTGGATCCGGCCCAGTTCGCGTCGGTGGACTGGCGGCTGACCCGGGGTGGCGTGCCGGTCTTCTAGGTCCGGTCTTCCGGGGTCCGGGGGTCCGTGGCGTGCCTCAGGGGTGTTCGACCAGCGGGAGCAGTTCGCCTGCCGGGTGGGGGCGGGCGTGTTCCCGCTGTTCGAGGCCGAAGGTGGTGAAGGCGGTGCGCTGCGGCTGGGGGTAGGGCTCTTTGTCCGTGAGGGTGTTCAGGATGGCGGCGCTGCGCCAGGCGGCGAGGCCGAGGTCGGGGGCTCCGACGCCGTGGGTGTGGCGTTCGCCGTTCTGGACGAAGACGCTGCCGGTGACGTTGGGGTCGAGGATCATGCGGTAGCGGTCGTCGATGCGGGGGCGGCCGGAGGAGTCTTTTCGCATGTAGGGGTCGAGGCCTGCGAGGAGGCTGGTGAGGGGGCGTTCGCGGTAGCCGGTGGCGAGGATGACGGCGTCGGTGGTGAGCCGGGAGCGGGTGCCTTGTTGTGTGTGTTCGAGGTGGAGCTCGACCTTGGTGGTGGCGACGCGGCCTGCGGTGCGGACGGTGACTCCGGGGGTGAGGACGGCGTCGGGCCAGCCGCCGTGGAGGGTGCGCCGGTAGAGCTCGTCGTGGATGGCGGCGATGGTGGCGGCGTCGATGCCCTTGTGGAGTTGCCACTGGCTGGGGAGGAGCCGGTCGCGGACCGGTTCGGGGAGGGAGTGGAAGTAGCGGGTGTAGTCGGGGGTGAAGTGTTCGAGGCCGAGCTTCGAGTACTCCATGGGGGCGAAGGAGGGGGTGCGGGCGAGCCAGGTGAGGCGTTCGCGGCCGGCGGGGCGGGCGCGGAGCAGGTCGAGGAAGACTTCGGCTCCTGACTGGCCTGAGCCGATGACGGTGACGTGTTCGGCGCCGAGGACGCGTCGGCGGTTGTCGAGGTATTCGGCGGAGTGGATGACGGGGACGGTGGGGGCTTCGGCGAGGGGGCGCAGGGGTTCGGGGATGTAGGGGGCGGTGCCGAGGCCGAGGGCGAGGTTGCGGGTGTAGGTGCGGCCGAGGGCTTCGGCTTCTCCGTCGCGGTCGAGCTGGGTGTAGTCGACTTCGAAGAGGTCGCGTTCGGGGTTCCAGCGGACGGCGTCGACCTGGTGGCCGAAGTGGAGGCCGGGGAGGCGGTCGGCGACCCAGCGGCAGTAGGCGTCGTATTCGGCGCGTTGGATGTGGAACTGCTCGGCGAAGTAGAAGGGGAAGAGCCGTTCCTTGTGCTTGAGGTAGTTGAGGAAGCTCCAGGGGCTGGTGGGGTCGGCGAGGGTGACGAGGTCGGCGAGGAAGGGGACTTGGAGGGTGGCTCCGTCGATGAGGAGTCCGGGGTGCCAGCGGAAGTCTCTGCGTTGGTCGTAGAAGGCGGTGGCGAGTGGGCCTGTGCCTTGTCGTGGGAGGCCTTCGGCTAGGGCGGCGAGGGAGAGGTTGAAGGGGCCGATCCCGATTCCGACGAGATCGTGGGGTGCGTCGAGCTGGGCGGTCATCGGTGGGTTCTGCCTTCCAGGAGGGTGACGAGGGTGTCCAGGTCCCCCGCCGTGGTGTGGGGGTTGAGCAGGGTGGCTTTGAGCCAGAGCCGGCCGTCGGCGGTGGCGCGGCCGAGTACGGCGGTGCCGTCGAGGAGGAGGGTGCGGCGCAGGGCGGCGAGGTGGTCGTCGTCGGCGTGGGTGGGCCGGAAGAGGACCGTGGTGATGGTGGGGTGTGCGTGGAGTTCGAAGCGGGGGTGTGCGTCGAGGAGTTCGGCGAGCCGGTGGGCTGCGGCGCAGGTGTGGTCGATGAGCTGGGCGAGGCCGTCGCGGCCGAGTGAGCGCAGGGTGGCGGCGATCTTGAAGGCGTCGGCGCGGCGGGTGGTGCGCAGGGAGCGGCCGAGGAGGTCGGGCAGGCCGGCTTCGGTGTCGTCGGTGGCGTTGAGGTAGTCGGCCTGGTGGGCGAGGGGGGTCAGGAGGGCGGTGTCGGGGACGGCGAGGAGTCCGGCGGCGACGGGCTGCCAGCCGAGTTTGTGCAGGTCGAGGGTGAGGGAGCGGGCGCGGGACAGACCGGTGACCTGGGGGCCGTGGCGGGGGCTGAGGGCGAGGAGGCCGCCGTACGCGGCGTCGATGTGGAGTTCGGCGCCGTGGCGGTCGCAGAGGTCGGCGATCGGGCCGAGGGGGTCGATGAGTCCGGCGTCGGTGGTGCCCGCGGTGGCGGTGACGAGTACGGGTCCTGTCGTGCGGGTGAGGGCGGCTTCGAGGACGGCGGGGTCGAGGGTGCCGGAGGGGGTGGGGAGGGCGAGGGCGGGGGGCAGGCCGAGGAGCCAGGCGGCGCGGGGGATGGAGTGGTGGGCGTTGGTTCCGTGCAGGACGGTCAGGTGGGGGCCGTGGCGTTCGCGGGCGAGGAGGAGGGCCAGTTGGTTGGCTTCGGTGCCGCCGGTGGTGAGGACGGCGTCGGCGTGCGGGGTGGCGTAGAACTCGGCGGCGAGGGTGCGGGTGATCAGGGCCTCGATGGCGGAGGCGGCGGGTGCCTGGTCCCAGGAGTCGAGGGAGGGGTTGAGGGCGCTGGCGGCGAGGTCGGCGGCGGTCGCGACGGCGAGCGGGGGGCAGTGCAGGTGGGCGGCGCACAGGGGGTGGGCGGGGTCGGCCGCGCCGGCGGCCAGGGTGTGCACGAGGGTCCGCAGGGCTTCGTGGTCGCCGGTTCCGTGGGCGGGCAGTACGTCGCCCAGTGCGGCTTGGACGCGGGCCGTGACGGTGTCGGGGCCGCCGGCCGGGAGGGGTCCGCCGCGTGCGTCGGCGCCGGTGCGCAGTGCGGTGAGGACGGTGTCGAGGAGGGGCCGCAGCGCGTCGGCGCCGCCGCGTCCGCCGGCGAGCGGGGGAAGCGGGGGCGGGGTGCGGGGCGGGGCGGTCATCCGGAGTCCTTCGCGAGGCCTGGGCGGGGACGGCCTGGTCCCCGCCCAGCACAACGATCAGACCCGAATGGGGTAACCGCCGGGGTTTGTCCGGTGTCCCGGCCTCGGCGGGGCGTTCGGCCGGGGTGGGCGGGCCCGGCGGCCCGGCGGGGAGGTCAGCGGGTGGTGCGGATGCGCAGGGCGCGGGCGAGGTCGTCGAGCTGGTCGACGAGCTTGCGGCGCAGCAGGGGGATGAGTGCGGGGTCTTCGAGGCAGGCGCGGCCGGCTCGGAGGTTGACCTCGTCGACGGCGTGGGCGGGGAACGCCCAGCGGCCGGCGGCTTCGCCGATGGCGGGTCCGCGGCGGGCTCCGAGGGCGGTGGCGTCGGGGTAGTAGCGGGGTACGTAGTCCTGTACGAGTTCGCTCTGTTCGGGCTGCCAGAAGCCTTGGGCGGTGGCGGTGAACAGGTAGTTGGACAGGGTGTCGTCGTGGAAGAGCCGGTCCCAGGCGGCGGCTTTGGCCGCGGCGGTGGGCAGGGCGGCGCGGCAGCGGGCGGCGCCTTCGCGGCCGGTGGCGCTGGGGTCGGCGGCGAGGGCCTTGTCGATGTCGGCTTCGCCGATGGCGCCGAGGACGGCGAGCCTGGCGAGGATGCGCCAGCGCAGTTCGGGGTCGAGTTCGGGGCCGCCGGTGACGGTGCCGTCGGCGAGCCAGCCGGCGATGGTGTCGGGCTGGGTGGCGCTGTCGATGAGGACGCGTACGGCGGCCAGCCGCAGGCCGGGTTCGGAGCCGTCCTCGGTGCGCCGCATGAGGGTGCGGGTGAGGGAGGTGAGGAGGGTGAGGGCGGCGCCGCGCTCGTGGGGGGCGACGTAGCGGTCGGCGATGTGGGTGCGGGCGAAGGCGAGGACGCCTTGCACGATGGCGAGGTCGGTTTCGTCGGGCAGGTGGGTGTCGGCGGTGGCCAGGTAGGCGCCGGGTTCGAGTTCTCCGTCGCGGACCATGTCCCGCAGGGTGTTCCAGACGACGGCGCGGGTGAGCGGGTCGGGGAGGCCGGAGAGGCCGCGCAGGGCGTTTTCGAGGGAGAGTTCGTCGAGGCGGATCTTGGCGTAGCCGAAGTCGCCGTCGTTGAGGACGAGCAGGGCGGGGCGTGGGCCGCTGACGGAGACGATTTCGTCGCTGGGGACGTCGAGGGCGAAGCGTTCGCCGGGTTCGAGGCGGCCGTCGGGGGCGAGGTCGTAGGTGCCGGCTTCGATGCGGTGGGGGCGGCTGCCCTGGCGGTCGACGGTGAGGGTCCAGCCGGGGGTGGCGCCGTCAGCGCCGTCGGTGGCCCCCTCGATCCGCGGGGTGAGGGTGTCGATGCCGGTTGTGCGCAGCCAGACGGCGGCCCAGGCGTGGACGTCGCGGTCGGTGTGGGCGGCGAGGGAGTCCACGAAGTCGGCGAGAGTGGCGTTGGCGAACTTGTGGCGGGCGAAGTGGGTGTTGATGCCGGCGAGGAAGTCCTTTTCGCCGAGCCAGGTGACGAGCTGGCGCAGGGCGGAGGCGCCCTTGGCGTAGGAGATGCCGTCGAAGTTGAGGAGGGCGGAGGCGGTGTCGGGGACGTCGGCGGGGTCGGGGGCGACGGGGTGGGTGGAGGGGCGCTGGTCGGCGTCGTAGCCCCAGGCTTTGCGGGTGACGCCGAATTCGGTCCAGGTGCCGGTGAAGCGGGTGGCTTCGGTGAGGGTCTGGTAGCCCATGTATTCGGCGAAGGATTCGTTGAGCCAGATGTCGTCGAACCAGGCGAGGGTGACGAGGTCGCCGAACCACATGTGGGCCATCTCGTGGGCGATGACCATGGCGCGGGTCTGGCGTTCGGTGTCGGTGACGGCGGAGCGGTAGACGAACTCGTCGCGGAAGGTGACCAGGCCGGGGTTTTCCATGGCGCCGGCGTTGAACTCGGGTACGAAGGCCTGGTCGTAGGAGTCGAAGGGGTAGGGCTCGGTGAATTTCTGCTGGTAGCGGTCGAAGCAGTCCTTGGTGATGGACAGGATCTCGTCGGCGTCGGTGTCGAGGTGGGGGGCCAGGGAGCGGCGGCAGTGGATGCCGAAGGGCAGTCCGGCGTGTTCGGTGGTGACGCTGTGCCAGGGGCCGGCGGCGACGGCGGCGAGGTAGGTGGAGATGACGGGCGTCGGGGCGGAGTTCCAGATGCCGGCCGCGTCGCCGTCGCGGTCGCCGGTGCGGGTGGTGATGCCGTTGGCGAGGACGGTCCAGTGGGCGGGGGCGGTGACGGTGAACTCGAAGACGGCCTTCAGGTCGGGCTGGTCGAAGGCCGCGAAGACGCGTTGGACGTCGTCCATGAACATCTGGGAGTAGACGTACGTCTCTCCGTCGGCGGGGTCGGTGAAGCGGTGCAGGCCCTCACCGGTGCGGGAGTAGCGCATGCGGGCGGCGACGCGCAGCTCGTGGGGGCCTTCGGTGAGGCCGGTGAGCGGGAGGCGGTTGTCGGTGAGGATGGCCGGATCGAGGGGGGCGCCGTCGAGCGTGGCGGAGCGCAGTTCGTCCGGCTTGAGTTCCACGAAGGTGTCTGCGGCGGTGCGGGCGCTGAACCGGATGACGGTGGTGGAGTCGAAGGTCTCGTCGCCGACGGTGAGGTCGAGGGTGACGGCGTAGTGGTGGACGTCGAGGAGCTGAGCTCGGAGCTGCGCTTCGTTGCGCGTCAGTGCGGGCATGGGCCCATGCTGCCTGACGCCGGCGCCGGGCCCGGGTGTCGCGGGGAGTGGTGCGGGTCACCGGCCTGGTGGGCCCGGCGGGGAGGCCGGTTGCGGGCCCGTGGGCGGCGTCGGCACGGCCGCGCCCGCCGGCACCGCCGTGCCGGCAGGGCCGCGGGCACGGAAAGGGGGCCCGGACGGGATCTCTACTCCGTGCGCGCGGCGATCGTCTCGTGGTGGCGGATGACCTCGGCGACGATGAAGTTCAGGAGCTTCTCGGCGAAGGCCGGGTCGAGCTTGGCGCTCTCGGCGAGCTGGCGCAGGCGGGCGATCTGGTTGGCCTCGCGGCCGGGGTCGGCCGGAGGCAGGTGGTGCTTGGCCTTGAGGACGCCGACCTGCTGGGTGCATTTGAAGCGCTCGGCGAGCATGTGGACCACGGCCGCGTCGATGTTGTCGATGCTGTCGCGCAGGCGGGACAGTTCGGCGGTGACGTTCTCGTCGATCTCATCGGTGTCGTCGATGTCGCTGTTGTTCATGGTCACCGAGAATACGGGGCGCGCCGGTGTGTTTCCTCAGTCGGCCGGTCTGTGAGACGGGCGCCGGGCCCCTGACCGGCGTGGTACGGGGGCCGGGCCCCTGACCGGGGTGGTACGGGGGCCGGGCTCGGCGCAGCCGGATTCGGCCCAGCCAGTGGTCCTGGGGCCCCGCTCCGGAGGCCGCGCCTCGATCCGGCGGGCGGACGGGCGGCAGGGTGATGCCGGGGTGGTGGCCAGGCCGCTCTCCCAGGCCCGGGTGGCGATCTCGACCCGGTTGCGGGCGTCGAGCTCGGCCCGGACGTTGGCCGGGTGCGTCTTTACCGTGGACAGCGGGACGAACAGCGCGCCCGCGTTCTCGGGCGTTGGTGAGCCCGCGCGCGGGGCGGCGTACGACGTCCCGTTCGCGTCGGGTGAGGGGCTCGGCCGGGCGTCGGGCGGCCTGGGCGGCCGTTGCGCGGGGCCGTTTCACGGAGCAGCCGCACGGTGACGGCGAGTGGGACGAGCGAGCCGCCGACGGCCGCCGCCCGGACCGCTTCAACCGGCATGGCCGCTCTCGCGTCTTTCAGGAGGAAGCCGGACGCGCCGCCGTGGAGTGCCGCGTGGACGTACTCGTCGAGGTCGAAGGTGGTGACGATGACGATGCGCGGCTTGTCCTGGCCGGAGTGCCGGCGGGTGACGGGGAGGATCTCGGGCTGGTGCTCGGCGACGTCGGCGAGTGCTGTCTCGCCCTCGGCGACGGCGGCGAGGACTTCGATGTCCGGCCGGCTTTCGAGGATCGTCCGGAACCCGGTGCTGACCGTCTGCCGGTCGTCCGCGATGACCACTGTGGTCGCCATGCGCTGCCTGACCCGTTCTCGCCCGCTGCCGCCGATGGACCGATCCCGTCGGACCTGCGCGCGCGTCGGCCCGCACCCGCACGGGGCGTCGGCCGTTCGGGGCGTGTCGCCCCGTTCTTCCGGCCGGTTCGGGCCCGGCCGGAAGCACGAGTACGACGAGAACGACGAGTACGACGAGACCGACTACGGGCTCACGTACGCGCTACATGCCGGCGGCCGCGCTCTTGATCGCTGCCGCGAAGGTGGAGACCTCGGTGTAGACGCCCGGGTAGTCGGGCCGGGCACAGCCCTGGCCCCAGCTGGTGATGCCGACCTGGATCCAGGCGTTGGTGTCGTCCCGGCGGAACATGGGGCCGCCGGAGTCGCCCTGGCAGGTGTCGACTCCGCCCTGGTCGAAGCCGGCGCAGATCTCCTCGCTCGGGACGAGGGAGCTGCCGTACGAGGCCTGGCAGCTGGCGTCGGAGACGAAGGGGACGGTGGCCTTCATCAGGTAGCGCTGCTGGCTGCCGCCTTCGCGGGTGGCGCCCCAGCCGGCGACGGTGAAGGTGCCGTTGTCGTAGGCCTTGGTCTCGGCGATCTTGAGGGTGGGCAGGTTGATGGGCTGGGCGAGCTTGATGAGGGCCCAGTCCTTGCCGGTGCCGTTGTAGCCGGGGGCCTGGAGGACCTTGGTGGACTTGACCTTGATGGCGCTGGAGCTCCTGAGGTCGACGACCCCGGCGGTGGCGGTGATGGTGGTGTTGTTGCCGGAGCCGCTGACGCAGTGGGCGGCGGTGAGGACGATCTGCTGGGTGTAGAGGGCTCCGCCGCAGCCCATGGAGAGGCGGACCATGAAGGGGAACTCGCCCTGCGCGGCGCGGGTTCCGCCGACGACGGGGGCCGGGGACGCGCCCGCGTTGGCGGGCTGGAGGCTGACGGCGGCGAGGGCGACCGCGCCGACGGCGAGGGTGCGCTTGAGGAAGCGGGCAAGGTTGGCCACTGTCGACACACTGCCTTTCGTGGGGGGTTGGGCCGTGCGCGTCATCGGGAAATGACGGGTCCATGACACATCGAACGTAAGGCGGACATCAAGAACGCGTTTTCGGACAACTTCCGGCCCTGGGGGCGGCATGACGCAGAACAGCAGGCACAGCAGCCCGGTCGAGCACGGATTTCCGCACCTGGAGACCGTCCGCACCTCGATCGCCGCGCTGTACCGACGCCTCTCCCCCGACGGGATCCGCGCCTACGACACGGCCTTCGCCCCTGCCGACGCGGCCTTCGACGCCGATGAGGACCTGCACCTTGGCGCCCACCGGGTGGCCTCCGCGATGGTGCGCGCGCTGCGGCTGCCCGACGCCCGCGTACTGGTCGCCTTCCGGCCGATGCGCGACGCGGCCTCCGTCGAACTGGCCGCCGGCCCCGAGTACTTCGTGGAGGTCAGCGACCGGTTTCGGGCACACCGCCGCGATCTGGCCGCCGCCCTGGCACACGAGGTCACCCACGTCCTGCTGCACCGCCTGGATCTGAGCCTGCCCACCACCGCCGAGAACGAGATCCTCACCGACACCGCCGCCGCCTACCTCGGGGCCGGCTGGCTGCTCCTCGACGCCTTCCGCGAGGACGAGCTGACGCACCAGAAGCTCGGCTACCTCACCCCGGAGGAGTTCGGCTACGTCCTCGCCAAGCGCGGCCGCCTCTTCGGGGAGGACCTCAGCCCCTGGTTCACCAGCCCCCAGGCTTACGAGGCCTACGTGCGCGGCCGCGCGCTGGCGGACCGGGACTGGCGCCGGGCCCCCCTGGCGGCCGCGGGCCGGCCGGAGCGGCTGCGCTACGCCCGGACACGGGCCCGGGCCCGGCGCGAGCGGACCGCTCCGGCGCGCGGGGCGGCGTACCGCTTCGAGCCCCACGACGACGGGCTGCGCGTGAGCTTCCCGTGCCCCGTCTGTGAGCAGCGGCTGCGGGTGCCGGTGCGGGGGCGGCTGCGCGCGCGGTGCGGGGTGTGCCGCACGGTGCTGGAGTGCGACACGTAGCAGCACCGAGCGGCAGTGGCGATTCACCGGACGGCCATGAAAAGTTTCTTACCGGCCAGTAGACATGGGGTCGGAGCTCCTCGACTCTAGGCGTGTACACGCCAATCAATGACCGAGGGAGCGCCCCCCCATGCGCAGCACCCGCCGCACCCGTACGACCCGAACCGCCGCCGCCGGCCTGGCCGTCGCCGCCGCCGCCATGACCCTGCTGCCGGCGACCGCCACCGCCGCCCAGGCGGCACCGGCCGCCACCGCGCCGGCCACCGTCACCGCCACCGCCTCCGCGCCCGGCGGCAACGCGGCGATCCTCGGCATCGACTACGCCACCTGGCAGCGCGACGTCGCCGCCGTCATCGACGCGGCCCGCCCCGCCATCGAGCAGCGGATCGCGGCCTCCCCGGCCGGCGAGAAGCCGGCGCTCGTCCTCGACATCGACAACTCGTCGCTGGAGACGGACTTCCACTGGTTCTGGACCTTCCCGACCCCCGCGATCGCCAAGGTCCGCGAGCTGACCCGGTACGCGAACGACCGCGGGGTCGCGATCTTCTTCGTCACCGCCCGGCCCGGGATCATCCACTCCCTCACCGAGCACAACCTCAAGGCGGTCGGCTACCCCGTCTCGGGCCTCTACGTCCGGGACCTGCCCGACCTGTTCCACGAGGTCAGCACCTACAAGACCGCCAAGCGCGCCGAGATCGAGGCACGCGGCTACACGATCATCGCGAACATCGGCAACAAGCAGAGCGACCTCGTCGGCGGTCACGCCGAGCGCACCGTGAAGCTCCCGGACTACGACGGCAAGCTGTCCTGACCGCCCACCGGAGCGCGGTCGGCGGTCAACGCGGACAACATGGTGGGCCGGCCGCGGTTCAGCCGGTGGACGGAGCGGGTACAGATACCCCATCGCACGCGTGCCGGGCCCGACCCCTCGCCAGGGGGCCGGGCCCGTCGCCGTCGGGGCGGTCAGCGGTCAGCGGTCAGCGGTCAGCGGTCAGCGCGAGCCGTACACCGGGTGGGGGGTCTGCGCCGCGGCCAGCAGCTTGAGGGCGGCCTCCCCCGCCTCCGACGGGGTCCAGCGTGCGCCGCGGTCCGCCGTGGGGCCGGGGCGCCAGCCCTCCATCACCGTGATGCGGCCGCCCTCCGTCTCGAAGACCCGGCCCGTGACTCCGGCCGACGCGTCGGAGCCGAGCCACACCACCAGCGGGGACACGTTCTCCGGAGCCATGGCGTCGAACGCCCCGTCGGCCGGGGCCGCCATCGTCCGCGCGAAGGTCCGTTCCGTCATACGGGTCCGGGCGGCCGGGGCGATCGCGTTGACCTGGACCCCGTACCGGCCCATCTCGGCCGCCGCCACCAGGGTCATGCCGAGGATGCCCGCCTTGGCCGCGCTGTAGTTGCCCTGGCCGACCGAGCCCAGCAGCCCCGCTCCCGAAGAGGTGTTGACCACCCGGGCCGCCACCGGCCGGCCGGCCTTGGCCTCGGCCCGCCACCACCCGGCCGCCGACCGCAGCGGCAGGAAGTGGCCCTTGAGGTGGACCCGCACGACGGCGTCCCAGTCGTCCTCGTCGAGGTTCACGAGCATCCGGTCGCGCAGGAAGCCGGCGTTGTTGACGAGGGTGTCCAGCCGGCCGAAGGCGGAGAGCGCGCACTCCACCAGGGAGGCCGCGCCCTCGCCCGTCGCGATGTCCCCGCCGTGCGCCACCGCCTCGCCGCCCCGTTCCCGGATCTCCGCGACCACCCGGGCGGCCGGGCTGTCCGGCCCCGGCAGCCCTTCGGGACCCACTCCCAGGTCGTTGACGACGACCCGCGCCCCCTCCGCCGCGAAGGCCAGCGCGTGCGCCCGGCCCAGCCCGCGCCCGGCGCCGGTCACGACCACCACACGTCCGTCGCTCATGCCCATCTCAGTTCTCCTTGTTCGCAGTCGCCACGTCCAGGAACGCCGGGCGCTCCCCGCCCCCGTGCACCAGCAGGCTCGCCCCGCTCACGTAGGCCGCCCGGTCCGAGGCGAGGAACACCGCCGCCTCCCCCACGTCCGAGGGCTCGGCGAGCCGGCCCAGGGGGACGGTCGCCGAGACCGCCGCGACGCCCGCCTCGTCCCCGTAGTGCAGGTGCGACAGCTCGGTCCGCACCATGCCGAGGACCAGCGAGTTGACCCGTACCTCGGGCGCCCATTCGACGGCCATCGACCGGGCCAGGTTCTCCAGTCCCGCCTTCGCCGCCCCGTAGGCCGCCGTGCCGGGCGAGGGCCGGGTGCCGCTGACGCTGCCGATCATCACGACCGAGCCGCGCGTGCGGCGCAGCCACGGGTACGCGGCCAGCGAGGCCGTCATCGGGGCGAGCAGGTTCAGTTCCAGGACGCGGGCGTGGCGCTCGGCCTCGCCTTCGCCCAGCAGCCGGTACGGGGTTCCGCCCGCGTTGTTGACCAGGCAGTCGAGGCGCCCGTACCGCTGCGCGAGCGCCTCGAAAAAGTCCTGGACGGCGGCGGGTTCGCGCAGGTCGACGGCGGTGAAGGCCGCGCTGCGTCCGCCCGCCGCCACCGGTTGCGCGGGCGGACGGCGGGCGCAGACGACGACCCGCGCGCCTGCCGCGAGGAACGCGCGCGCGATTCCGGCGCCGACGCCACGGGTTCCGCCGGTGACGACGACAAGCCTCCCCTTGTGTTCCATCGGCTGCTACCTTCCTCGCCTAACAAATGTTTGGTGGAAAGGTAGCTGATCCGCTCATGGGTGTCTCCACCTCCCGCCCCGCCAAGGGCGTCGCGCTGCTCACCGTCGACTTCCCGCCCGTCAACGCGCTCCCGGTGCGGGGCTGGTACGACCTCGCCGACGCCCTGCGCGCGGCCGGCCGCGATCCCGGGGTCCGGTGCGTCGTACTGGCCGCCGAGGGCCGCGGGTTCAACGCCGGGGTCGACATCAAGGAGATGCAGCGCGACACGGGGCACGCCTCCCTCATCGGCGCCAACCGCGGCTGCTACGAGGCCTTCGCCGCCGTGTACGAGTGCGAGGTCCCGGTGGTCGCGGCGGTGCAAGGGTTCTGCCTGGGCGGCGGCATCGGCCTGGTCGGCAACGCCGACGCGATCGTCGCCTCCGACGACGCCACCTTCGGCCTGCCCGAGCTGGACCGCGGCGCCCTCGGCGCCGCCACCCACCTGGCCCGCCTCGTCCCGCAGCACCTGATGCGCACCCTCTACTACACCTCGCGCACCGCGACCGCCGCCGAACTGCACGCGCACGGCTCGGTCTGGAAGGTGGTTCCCCGCGAGGAACTGCGGGCCGCCGCCCTGGAGCTGGCGGCCGAGATCGCGGAGAAGGACGGCCACCTGCTCCGGCTGGCCAAGGCCGCCATCAACGGCATCGACCCGGTCGACGTGCGCCGCAGCTACCGCTTCGAGCAGGGCTTCACCTTCGAGGCGAACCTCAGCGGGGTCGCCGACCGGGTGCGCGACACCTTCGGGAAGGAGGACGGCGCATGAGCGACAAGACCATGACCCCGGAAGAGGTGGTCGGTCGGCTGCGCAGCGGGATGACGCTGGGCATCGGCGGCTGGGGTTCGCGGCGCAAGCCGATGGCGCTGGTGAGAGCACTGCTCCGATCCGAGATCACCGATCTGACCGTGGTCTCCTACGGCGGCCCCGATGTCGGCCTGCTGGCCGCCGCGGGCCGCGTCCGCACGCTCGTGGCCCCCTTCGCCACCCTCGACTCCATCCCCCTCGAACCGCATTTCCGGGCCGCCCGCGAGCGTGGCGCCTTCACCCTCACCGAGCTCGACGAGGCCATGTTCATGTGGGGCCTGCACGCCGCCGCCAACCGCCTGCCCTTCCTCCCCGTCCGGGCCGGCCTCGGCTCCGACGTCATGCGCGTCAACCCGCAACTGCGCACCGTCACCTCCCCCTACGCCGACGGCGAGGAGTTCGTCGCCGTCCCCGCCCTGCGCATGGACGCCGCCCTGGTCCACCTCAACCGCGCCGACCGCCTCGGCAACGCCCAGTACCTCGGCCCCGACCCGTACTTCGACGACCTCTTCTGCGAGGCCGCCGACACCGCGTACGTCTCCTGCGAGCAGCTCGTCGAGACCGCCGAACTCTCCAAGGCGGGCCCCCCGCAGTCCCTCCTGGTCAGCCGCCACTCGGTCACCGGGGTCGTGGAGACCCCCAACGGCGCGCACTTCACCTCCTGCGTGCCCGACTACGACCGGGACGAGGCCTTCCAGAAGCTCTACGCGTCCACCCCCTGGCCCGAGTTCGCCGAGCGCTTCCTCTCCGGGGCGAACGAGCACGACTACCAGTCCGCCGTCCGGACCTGGCACGAGGAGCAGAGTTGAGCACGACAGCCCCGAACACGACAGCCCCGAGCACCGCGACCATCACCCGTTCGGAATACTGCGTCGTCGCCTGCGCCGAGGCGTGGCGCGACAACGGCGAGATCCTCGCCAGCCCCATGGGCCTGATCCCCTCCTTCGGCGCCCGGCTCGCGAAGCGGACCTTCTCCCCCGACCTGCTGCTCACCGACGGCGAGGCGATGCTCGTCGGCCTCGACGGCACGCCCGAGGGCTGGCTCCCGTACCGCAGGCACCTCACGATGGTCACCGGCGGCAGGCGGCACGTGATGATGGGCGCCAGTCAGATCGACCGGTACGGCAACCAGAACATCTCCTGCGTCGGCGACTGGGAGCGGCCGGCCCGCCAGCTCCTCGGGGTGCGCGGCGCGCCCGTCAACACCCTCAACAATCCAGTGAGTTACTGGATCCCGAAGCACTCCACCCGGGTGTTCGTCGAGCGCGTCGACATGGTCAGTGGGGTCGGCTACGACCGGGCCGAGGCGGCCGGGGTGACCCGCTTCCACCACCTGCCCCGCGTCGTCAGCGACCTGGGCGTCTTCGACTTCACCGGCCCCGGCCACAGCATGCGCCTGGCCTCCCTCCACCCGGGCGTCACCGTCGAGCGGGTCCTGGCGGCCACGGGCTTCGAGCCGGCCGTCGCCGACGAGGTCCCGTACACGCGCGAGCCGACCCCCGAGGAGCT
Source organism: Streptomyces sp. NPDC003042 (assembly GCF_053591315.1). NCBI lineage: Bacteria > Bacillati > Actinomycetota > Actinomycetes > Kitasatosporales > Streptomycetaceae > Streptomyces > Streptomyces sp. NPDC003042. The sequence continues at coordinate 31,270 of NZ_JBSFTP010000002.1, read as the reverse complement.
GCGGCTGATCCGCGAGGTGATCGACCCCGAGGGGCTGCGCGACCGGGAAGTGCGGGGCTGACGCGATGGAGTCCGACGCGATGGAGACGGCGTTCACGAAGCTGGTCGGCGTCCGGTACCCGATCGTGCAGACGGGCATGGGCTGGGTGGCCGGCCCGCGCCTGGTGTCGGCCACGGCCGATGCCGGGGCACTGGGCATCCTGGCCTCGGCGACGATGACCGTGGACGAGCTGCGCGTGGCGGTCCGGGAGGTGAAGTCCCGTACGGACGCGCCGTTCGGGGTCAATCTGCGGGCGGACGCCGGGGACGCTGCCGAGCGCGTACGGCTGATCATCGACGAGGGCGTACGGGTGGCCTCCTTCGCCCTGGCTCCGTCCAGGGAGCTGATCGCCCGGCTGCGGGACGCGGGGGTCGTCGTGATCCCCTCGGTCGGGGCGCGGCGGCATGCCGAGAAGGTCGCCGCCTGGGGTGCGGACGCGGTGATCGTGCAGGGAGGCGAGGGCGGCGGGCACACCGGGGAGGTGGCCACGACCGTGCTGCTGCCGCAGGTGGTCGACGCGGTGGACATCCCGGTCGTCGCGGCGGGCGGCTTCAGCGACGGCCGCGGTCTGGTCGCGGCGCTGGCCTACGGGGCGGCGGGCATCGCCATGGGCACCCGGTTCCTGCTGACCTGCGACTCCACCGTCCCGGATACCGTCAAGGCCGAGTACCTCAAGGCCACGGTCAAGGACGTCACCGTCACCACGGCCGTCGACGGGCTGCCGCACCGGATGCTGCGCACCGAGCTGGTCGACGCCCTGGAGCGGGCGGGCCGCGCCCGCGCGCTGGCCCGCGCGGTGCGCCACGCGGCGGGTTTCCGGAAACTGTCGGGCCTGTCCTGGCCGCGGATGGTGCGCGACGGCCTGGCGATGAAGCACGGCAAGGACCTGTCCTGGAGCCAGGTCCTGCTCGCCGCGAACACCCCCATGCTCCTCAAGGCGTCCATGGTCGAGGGCCGTACGGACCTCGGAGTCATGGCATCAGGCCAGGTCGCGGGGGTGATCGACGATCTGCCGTCCTGTGCGGAGCTCGTCGGCCGCGTCATGGCCGAGGCACACACCGTGCTGGACCGGCTGCGCGAGACACACGGTCCGCACGCGCTCGGCACCCTGCCACCACCAGGGTGATCCCCCTTCTCCGTCACAGGAGTTGCCCCTATGAGCCGTAGCCGTGCCCGAATCCGCCTGGTGACCGCGGCGGCCGCCGCCGCACTCGCCATCGCAACCCTGCCCGCCTCCGCGTACGCGCAGGCGGCTCCCGGCGCCGGGGTCAGTGCCCGGCACCACCACCATCAACAGCAGCAGCAGGCCGACCAGATTCGTCAGATCCCCCTCCAGGGCGCCGTCAACGTCCGTGACATCGGCGGCTACCGCACGTACACCGGCGGCCAGGTCCGCCACGGGCTGGTCTACCGCTCCGACGCACTGAGCAAGCTGACCGCGGCGGACATCGGTACCGTCTCCGGTCTGGGCCTCACGAAGGTCGTCGACTTCCGCATCCCGATGGAGCTCCAGTACGACGGCCCCGACAAGCTCCCGGCGGGCCTCACCCCCACCTCCCGCCCGATCAGCGACCTCGGCCTCTACGGAACCCTCGTCGCCGCGATCTCCAGCGGCGACCCCGTCAAACAGGAGCAGATGCTCGGCGGCGGCCGCGCGGAGGCGTACATGCGCGACATCTACCGCACCTTCGTGACCAGCCCCGAGAACCGGGCGCAGATCGCGGCGACCCTGCGGGAGATCGCGGACGGCCGGCAGGGCCCGCTCCTGTACCACTGCACGTCCGGCAAGGACCGCACGGGCTGGACGACGTACGTCCTGCTGCGCGCCCTGGCTGTTCCCGAGGACGCCGCCGAGGGCGACTACCTGGCCTCGAACACCTTCCGGGGTGCCTACGACGCCAAGCTGCGCGCGGCCCTCAAGGCCTCGGGCCGGATGCAGAACCCCGACCTGCTGATCCCGCTCCAGGAGGTCCGCCAGGACTACCTGGACGCCTCGACCGCACAGATGGAGGCCGACTACGGCAGCTTCTACGGCTACCTCACCAAGGGCCTCGGCCTGGACGTGTGGACCCTGTCGAGGCTCCAGGACAAGATGGTCCGGTGACAGCACGACGCCGGGCAGCGCGTGATGCGCTGCCCGGCGTCGTGGTCCGTCGTCCTACGTGCTGCGTGCTACGTGCTACGTCCTGCGTACTACGGGTCAGACCGCCCGGCGGCGGCCCTGGCCGGCGGAGCCGACCCGGCTGCGCGCGGAAGCGGCGGCCGCGCCACCGGAGGCTCCGGTGCTGCCACCGCGACGGCCGCGCTCGGCGGAGCCGGTGGCTCCGCCGCCGCCCTGGCCGCCACCCTGGCCGCGACGGGCCTGGCCGCTGCCGGACGGGGAAGCCTGCCCGGACGCGGCACCGCCGGAGCGGCGGCCACGTCCGCCGGCCGCCGGAGCGGCGCCGCCCGTGGGTGCACCCGTACGCGGACCGCCGCCCGACCGGCGGCGCGCGCCGGAGGCCGAGCCGTTGCCCGAGGCACCGCGCGGGCGCGGCGGGGTCGCCTGCGGCACCTCCATGACCACGGGGATGCCCGAGGGCTCCTTGGCGCCGGTCAGCCGGGCCAGCTCCTCGTCGGAGGACTTGATCTGCGCGGTGCGCGGGGAGATCCCGGCGTCCGACATCAGCCGGATCATCTCCCGCTTCTGGTCGGGCAGCACCAGGGTGACCACGCTGCCGGACTCACCCGCGCGGGCGGTACGGCCGCCGCGGTGCAGGTAGTCCTTGTGGTCGCTGGGCGGGTCCACGTTGACGACCAGGTCGAGGTCGTCGATGTGGATGCCGCGCGCGGCCACGTTGGTGGCGACCAGTGCGGTGACCTCGCCCGTCTTGAACCAGTCGAGGGTCCGGTTGCGCTGGGGCTGGGAGCGCCCGCCGTGCAGGCCGGAGGCGCGTACACCGTCCGCCAGGAGCTTCTTGACCATGCGGTCGACGCCTCGCTTGGTGTCCACGAACATGATCACCCGGCCGTCGCGAGCGGCTATACGCGTCGCCACGGCCTTCTTGTCGGTCTCGTCCATGACGTACAGGACGTGGTGCTCCATCGTGGTGACCGCACCGGCCGACGGGTCGACCGAGTGGCCGACCGGGTCGGTGAGGAACATCTTGACGAGCTTGTCGATGTTCTTGTCCAGCGTCGCGGAGAACAGCATCCGCTGGCCGCCGGGCTCGACCTGCTTGAGCAGCGCCGTGACCTGCGGCATGAAGCCCATGTCGGTCATCTGGTCGGCCTCGTCGAGCACCGTGATCGAGACCTGCGAGAGGTCCGCGTCACCGCGGTCGATGAGGTCCTTCAGACGGCCGGGGGTGGCGACGAGGACCTCGGAGCCGCGGCGCAGGGCGCCGGACTGCCGGTTGATCGACATGCCGCCGACGACGGTGGCGATGCGCAGGTTGACGGCCGTGGCGTACGGGGCCAGGGCGTCGGTCACCTGCTGCGCGAGTTCGCGGGTCGGTACGAGGACCAGCGCGAGCGGCGCCTTCGGCTGCGCGCGGCGGCCGGCGGTGCGGGCGAGCAGCGCCAGGCCGAAGGCCAGCGTCTTGCCGGAACCGGTACGGCCGCGGCCGAGCAGGTCACGGCCGACGAGGGAGTTCGGCAGCGTGGCGGCCTGGATCGGGAAAGGCTGGGTCACACCCTGGGCGGCGAGGGTCTTCAGCAGCGCCTCGGGCATGTCCATGTCCTCGAACGCCTCCACCGGCGGCAGTGCCGGGGCGATCGGTTCGGGCATGGTGAACTCTTGGGGCCGGGCAACGGGGGCGGACTTCTGCCGTCCCGCGCCAGCCTTCGGACGTCCCTGAGCCGCACCTCGACCCCGGGTGGGGCGGCGGCTGGGTCGTGCGGAGCTGGAGCTGGTCATGCGGAAATGCCCTCCTGAAACCGGCAGGTACAACAAGGTCGAAACAGCAGACAAGCCGGGGTCCGCACCTCACGGTGCGGACCCCGGCGAGCTGAAATAATTAGTTGGCGGGGAGGATGTTCTCCGCCTGGGGGCCCTTCTGGCCCTGGGTCACGTCGAAGGACACGCGCTGGCCCTCCTGGAGCTCACGGAAGCCCTGGGTGGCGATGTTCGAGTAGTGGGCGAAGACGTCCGGGCCGCCACCGTCCTGCTCGATGAAGCCGAAGCCCTTTTCGGAGTTGAACCACTTCACGGTGCCAAGCGCCATTTTAAATCTCCTAGATAGGCGGCAAAGGGCCCCATCCGGAGATTCCGGCAAAACAATAAAAGCGCCTGTCGGAGCATTCCCGTCAGGCGCACATAAAGTTCATGGGTACCACAACTGCAACGGCTCCAAAGCTAGCACACGTCCGCCGGGTAGCGCTGCTGTCTGCGGATCTACTTCGTCTGGCGTACACCCGGCGCCCGTTCGATCACGAAGCGTGGCTGTGCCGCCGGGGGACAGGTGGCCCGGCGCGGGCCCTACAGCCGCTCGATGATCGTCACGTTCGCCTGGCCGCCGCCCTCGCACATCGCCCCCTCCTTCACGGCCCCCTCGCACCGCTCGGCCCCCGAGGGGCCTCGCGGGCTTCGGCGGCCTGCGCCGTCCTCCGGCCGACGGGGCGGTGCCTACAGCCGCTCGATGATCGTCACGTTCGCCTGGCCGCCGCCCTCGCACATCGTCTGGAGGCCGTAGCGGCCGCCCGTGCGTTCCAGCTCGTGGAGCAGGGTCGTCATCAGCTTGACGCCGGTGGCCCCCAGCGGGTGCCCCAGGGCGATGGCCCCGCCGTTGACGTTGACCCGGGACGGATCCGCGCCCGTCTCCTTGAGCCAGGCCAGGACCACCGGGGCGAAGGCCTCGTTGATCTCGACGAGGTCGATGGCGTCGAGGGTCAGGCCCGTCTTCTTCAGGGCGTACGCCGTCGCCGGGATCGGCGCCGACAGCATCCGGATGGGGTCCTCGCCCCGGACCGACAGGTGGTGGACGCGGGCCCTCGGCGTCAGGCCGTGTTCCGCCACCGCCCGCTCGGAGGCGATGAGCATCGCGGCCGCGCCGTCCGAGACCTGGGAGGAGACGGCCGCCGTGATGGTGCCGCCTTCGACCACCGGCTTCAGGCCGGCCATCTTCTCCAGCGTCGTGTCCCGCCGCGGGCCCTCGTCGACCGTCACGTCCCCGTACGCCACCGTCTCGCGCGCGAAACGGCCCTCGTCGATCGCGCGGATCGCCCTCTGGTGGCTGGACAGGGCGAACCGCTCCATGTCCTGCCGCGAGATGCCCCACTTCTCCGCGATCAGCTGCGCGCCGTGGAACTGGTTGACCGGCGCGTCGCCGTACCGCGCCCGCCAGCCCGCCGAGCCCGCGTACGGGCCCTCCGTGAGGCCCAGCGGCTCCGCGGCCTGCCGTGAGGCGAAGGCGATCGGGATCATCGACATGTTCTGGGTCCCGCCCGCGACCACCAGGTCCTGGGTGCCGGACATGACGCCCTGCGCCGCGAAGTGGACCGCCTGCTGGGAGGAGCCGCACTGGCGGTCGATGGTGACCCCCGGCACCTCCTCCGGGAGACCCGCCGCCAGCCACGCCGTCCGCGCGATGTCGCCCGCCTGCGGCCCGACCGTGTCGAGGCAGCCGAACACCACGTCCTCCACGGCGGCCGGGTCCACCCCGGACCGCTCGACCAGCGCCTTCAGGACGTGTGCGCCGAGATCGGCCGGGTGGACGGCCGACAGGCCGCCTCCCCGCCGCCCCACGGGCGTGCGTACCGCGTCGACGATGTAGGCCTCGGGCATCGGGACTCCTCCGCGCTGCTGGGTTACGTACGTACGGCGATCCCGTCCAGCACCATCGACAGGTACTGGCGGGCGATCTCCTCGGGGCTGTGCTGTCCGCCCGGCCGGTACCAGGACGCGGCGACCCACACCGTGTCGCGCACGAAGCGGTAGGTGAGGCGGATGTCGAGGTCGGGCCGGAAGACGCGCGCGGCGACGCCCCGCTCCAGCGTTCCCAGCCAGGCCTTCTCGAATTTCTGCTGCGAGTCCGAGAGGTAGTGGAAGCGGGGCTGCGCGGAGAGCGTGCGCGATTCCTTCTGGTAGATGGCGACGGCGGCGCGGTGCCGGTCGATCTCGCGGAACGATTCGGTGACGAGTGCCTCGATGGTCTCCCGGGGGCCGAGACCGGCGGCGAGGACGGCGTCGTACCCCTCCCACAGCTCGTTCAGGAAGGCGCTGAGGATCTCGTCGAGCATCGATTCCTTGGAATCGAAGTGGTAGTAGAGGCTACCGGCGAGCATCCCGGCGGCGTCGGCGATCTTGCGGACGGTGGTGGCGTTGTAGCCCTGCGCGGCGAAGACCTCGGCGGCGGTGTCGAGGAGTTCACGGCGGCGCTCAGGCGACGCGGTCACCTGCGGCTTCTTCTGGTTCGTTGGCTTGTTCGTCGGCACACGCCCATTCTCGGCCTACGCGTGCTGGCTGCTGACCGACACCGTCTCGCCGGTCATGTACGACGAGTAGCCGCTGGCCAGGAAGACGATGACGTTGGCGATCTCCCACGGTTCGGCGTACCGGCCGAAGGCCTCGCGGGCGGTGAGTTCGGTGAGCAGTTCCTCGCTGGTGACCTTCACCAGGTGCGGGTGCATGGCCAGGCTGGGGGCGACCGCGTTGATCCGTACGCCGAACTCGGCGGCCTCCAGCGCCGCGCAGCGGGTCAGCGCCATCACGCCGGCTTTGGCGGCGGCGTAGTGGGCCTGGCCGCTCTGGGCGCGCCAGCCGATGACGGAGGCGTTGTTGACGATCACCCCGCCCCGGCCGGACGTCTTCAGGGAGCGCATCGCGGCGCGGGTGCAGCGGAAGGTGCCGTTCAGGGTGACGTCCAGGACGCGGGACCACGCCTCGTCGCTCATGTCGACGAGGGCGGCGGTGCCGCCGAGGCCGGCGTTGTTGACGACGACGTCGAGGCCGCCGTGGGTCTGTTCGGCGCGCGCGAAGAGGGCCTGGACCTGGTCCTCGTCGGTGACGTCGCAGGGCTGGGCGGTGACGCGGTCGGCTCCGAACTCGGTGGCGAGCGCGTCCTCGGTCTCCTTCAGGCGGCGGGCGTGTGCGTCGCTGATGAGGATGCGGGCGCCCTCCTCCAGGAAGCGGCGGGCGGTCGCGCCGCCGATCCCGGCCCCGGCCGCGGCGGTGATGACGGCGGTGCGGTCCTTCAGCAGGGCGTGAGCGGGGATGTACCGGGGCGCGTTCACGGGGCGGACTCCTCGACGCTGCTCATGGCCGTACGGTAACCTACCAAACACTTGTTAGGGAAGCCGTACGGATGGAGGCACACCCCTGATGGATCTCGCCCACGCGGCAGACGTGGAGACCTTCCGGGCCGAGGCCCGCTCCTGGCTCCGCGCGCACGTCCCGGCCACTCCCCTGCCCTCCCTGGAGACGCGGGAGGGCTTCGCCGCCCACCGGGAGTGGGAAGCGCTGCTGCACGCGGGCCGCTGGTCGGTGGTGTCCTGGCCCGAGCGGTACGGGGGCCGGGCAGCCGACATCGAGCGGTGGCTCGTCTTCGAGGAGGAGTACTGGGCGGCGGGCGCGCCCGGCCGGGTCTCGCAGAACGGCATCAGCCTGCTGGCCCCCACCCTCTTCGACCACGCGACGCACGAGCAGCGGGCGCGGGTGCTGCCCTCGATGGCGAGCGGTGAGGTGATCTGGGCGCAGGCCTGGTCGGAGCCGGAGGCCGGATCCGACCTGGCCTCCCTGACCTCACGGGCGGAGCGGACCGACGGCGGCTGGCTGCTGTCCGGCCAGAAGACCTGGTCCTCGCGGGCCGCCTTCGCGGACCGGGCGTTCGGCGTCTTCCGTACGGACCCGTCGGCCGCGAAGCCGCACCAGGGGCTGACGTATCTGATGTTCGGCCTGCGCGAGCCGGGGGTGACGGTGCGGCCCATCGGCCGCCTGGACGGCAAGCCGGCCTTCGCGGAGATCTTCCTGGACCGGGTCTTCGTCCCGGACGAGGACGTGATCGGGGAGCCGGGGCAGGGCTGGCGGATCGCGATGTCGACCACCGGCAACGAGCGGGGGCTGACACTGCGCTCCCCCGGACGGTTCCTGGCGGCGGCGGACCGGCTGGTCGCGCTGTGGCGGGCGGCGGGCGATCCGGCGGACACCGCGCTGCGCGACCGGGTGGCGGACGCTGTGGTCGGGGCGCGCGCGTACGAGCTCTTCACCTGGGCCAACGCCTCCCGCTTCGCGGCGGGCGGGACCATCGGCGCCGAGTCCAGTCTGAACAAGGTGTTCTGGTCGGAGTACGACATCGCCCTGCACGAAACGGCGCTGGACCTGCTCGGGCCGGACGCCGAGCTGGCCGACGGCGAGTGGGCCGAGCCCTGGGTCTTCTCCCTCGCGGGCCCGATCTACGCGGGAACCAACGAGATCCAGCGCGACATCATCGCCGAGCGGCTGCTCGGCCTCCCGAAGGGCCGCCGCTGATGCGCTTCCTGCCGACCGACGAGCAGTCGGACTTCGCCCGTACGGTGCGCTCCCTGCTGGGCTCGGCGGACGTCGCGGCGGCGGTACGGGCGTGGGCGGACGGCGCGCACGAGCCCGGCCGGGCGCTCTGGTCGAGGCTGGCGGGCACGGGCCTGTTCGCACTGGCCGCGCCGGAGGCGTACGACGGCGTGGGGCTCCTGCCGCTGGAGCTGTCCCTCGGCTTCGTGGAGCTGGGCCGGGCCGGGGTGCCGGGGCCGGTGGTGGAGACGGCGGCCGCGTCGGTGCTCTTCTCCGAACTGGGGGACGAGGGGCTGGCGAAACGCTTCCTCCCGGGCCTGGTCGCGGGTGAGGCCTCGGCCACGCTGACCCTGCCGGGCGGGAGTCCGTACGCCCTGGACGCGGACGCGGCGACGTACTGCTTCACGGTGTCGGCGGCGGGCGAACTCCGCCTGGCCGGGGGCGCGGGCGGACTCCTGGCCTCGACGGACCCCGCACGGCGCCTGTCCCGGCCCCCGGCCGGGGGCGAGGTGCTGGCGGCGGGTCCCCCGGTGGTGGCGGCCGCGGAGGTCGCCGCGCGGTGGGCGCGACTGCTGACGGCGGCGCAGTGCCTGGGGCTCGGCGATGCCCTGCTGGCGCGGACGGTGGAGTACGCGAAGCGGCGCACCCAGTTCGGGACGCCGATCGGCGGCTTCCAGGCGGTCAAGCACCGGCTGGCGGACACCCTTCTGGGGCTGGAGTTCGCCCGGCCGCTGGTGTGGGCGGCGGCGCTGTCGTCGGCCCCGGGTGACGTGGCGGCGGCGAAGCTCACCGCGGGGGAGGCGGCGTACGCGGCGGCGATGACCGCCCTCCAGCTGCACGGCGCGGTCGGCTACACGGAGGAACTGGACCTGTCCCTGTGGCTGCGCAAGGCCCGGCCGCTGCGCGACGCGTGGGGTACGCCCTCGGCCTGCCGGGCGGCGGTCCTTCAGGCGCGAGAGCGGTAGTACGTGACGAGAGCGGTGTTCAAGAACACGATCCCGGCGAACCAGGCGGCGGCCGACCCGTGGCCCAGCCCGGCCAGGGCCAGGGCGGCCGCCCCGAACACGACGGCCTTGACGGCGAGTACGGCGGGCAGCGGGACGTCGTAGCGGGACTTGGGCGCGGCGAACGCGCCCCAGAGCAGGGCGGCGGCGGCCGCCACCACCGTCCCGAGCAGCACTCCCCCGACCAGTCCGCCGCCCTGCCGGTAGCCCCACACCGCCAGGGCGAACAGGGCGGCGACCTCCAGGAGGAAGGCGAGGGCGTCGTTGAGGAGGGCGAAGGCCCGGTGCGGTGCTGTCACGCGCTCAACATCACGCAGTCGGGGCGGGGTGTCCAGAGCCCGGTCACATGCGGGCGACGCTGAGGCTCACGACGTAGTGCTCCTCCACCACGCCGTCCGGGAAGAGCGGGGTCAGCCGTTCCCGCTCGGCGTCCATGAACTCCCGGGTGCCGCCCTCTCCGAGGAGGAGGAAGGCGGAGTGGCTGGCGTGGTTGGCGAGGTGCGCCTCCAGCGGGATCCGCCAGGACCAGCGGACCCGCCGGCCGGTGACGTCGAGCCCTTCCAGGGATTCCCGCGCGGGGAGCCCGATCGCCCCCAGGGAGTTCCGGATCCGGGCGTCCTGCTCGGCGATCCAGGGAACGGCGGTGTCCGGGTCGTTCCACCACAGCGCGAGCGCGCCCCCGGGGCGCAGCACCCGGCGAGCCTCGGGGACGGCGCGGGCGGGGTCGGTCCAGTGCCAGGCCTGGGCGTAGGTGAGGAGGTCGAACGCGCCGCTCGCCAGCGGCAGCCGGTCCCCGTCCCCGCGCACGAGCGGGATCCCGGGGTGCGCCCGCCGGAACTCGGCGGCCATCCCGTCCCCGGGCTCCACGGCCAGGACCTCGGCCCCGCGGGCGTGCAGCAGCGCGGTGGCGATCCCGGTCCCCGCCCCTACGTCGGCCACCCGCGCCCCGCCGAGCGCCCGCCCGGCGAGTGCCTCGACGGCGTCGAACAACGCCGGCGGGTACCCGGGCCGGTGGGCCCCGTACAGCGCGGCGGCGGCATCGAAGGACCGGGCACGTGTCGTCATGCGGTCATCCTCTTCGATCGCTCCCCCTGCGGCAGGGCTCAGCGGAACTCGCGCACGACCTCGATGCGGCCGACGATGTGCGCGTTGAACTCGTCCAGTTCCTCCGCCGGCACCCACAGCTCCAGGATCGTCTCGCCACCCGCCTGCTGGACCGGGTAGCGGGCCAGGAAGGCCGAGTCGACCTCGAAGCGGGTCACGAAGCCGACGCCGGAGTGCTTGACGTTCCAGTCGCGGGCGATGCGGATCGCGTAGTCCTCGTTCAGGACCGGGTAGAAGATCGGCTGCTCCGGCAGCCGGGGCGGCCAGGCGCGCCAGTCGAGGGCGCGGACCAGGTCGAGCTCGACGGGGCCCGTCGGGCGCCAGAGCGTGGTGGTGGACATACGGGCGACCCTAAGGGCTGTCCCGTAATCCCCGGCGGGCGCACGACGACAGCTACGGCACCTCGCCGCGTTGTCGGAACGCCCGAATACGCCCAGTATGAGGACGTCCCTCCGCCTTGCGATGCACCGCATCTGACGCCGTGCGCTGATCCACCGGGGATTACGGGACAGCCCTTAGGCGGGCGGCCAAGCCGTTGGCCAGCGGTTTCAGTTCCGGGGGCGGCGCAGCGAGAGCCACCCCAGGGTGGCGGTCTGGAGCAGGAGCAGTGCGCCCGTACCGGCCGCCTGCCAGACGGGTTCGGCCGGGCGCCCGCCCAACGACCACGCCGGGCCGTCCGGGTCCAACGTCACCTTCAGCCGCGCGCCGACCGCGAGGTCCATCGCCACCGGACCGGACAGATCGCGGCCCGCCACCGTGCGCAGCCGCAGCGACGGGGAGTGGCTCGAGCCGTCCTCCACCATCGTCCGCTCCACGACCATCGCCGGTTCCTCCCGGCCACGGTCGTGGAGGGTGTGCCGGTCCCAGGTGATACCGCCGGCCACCGCGATCCCCACCGCGACGAGCGCGACGGCGGTACGGGCCACGAACTCCGCGCCGGTTCCGTGCGGTACGGCCGCGCCGACGACGAAGACGGCCAACAGGACCGGGATCCAGGCTCCCTCAGGGCCTCGGAGCAAAAGGATCGCGCCGAACTCTACTGCCAGGAGAAGGCAGTTGCGCAGGATCGCCCCCGGCAGCCTCCGGACCACTTCAGACATGGACACATCATGCCCGGAAAGCCGGTCGCGCGGCAGCCGAGGCTGCGCCTCTAGATCCGGCCCGTGGCCGCCAGCCAGGCCCCCGCGCCCGCTCGGGCCGCCGCCCCGGCCGGCAGCGGCAGGCCCAGGAAGCCGTGGAAGACCCCCGGGTAGAGCCGGATCTCACAGTCCACGCCCGCCTCCCCCAGCCGGCGTCCGTACGCCAGCCCCTCGTCCCGCAGCACGTCGCAGTCCGCGAGGACGATCAGCGTGCGCGGGAGGCCGGAGAGGTCGGGCGCACGCAGCGGCGAGACGTGCGGGTGGTCGGGGTCGCCGCCGTACTGGTCCCAGTACCAGGCCATGTGCGCCGCGGTGTGGAAGTAGCCGCGGCCGTAGGCGGCGACCGACGCGGAGGCCATCGAGGCGTCCAGCGGCGGGTAGCAGAGCAGTTGTCCCGCGACCAGCTCCGGGGCCCGCAGTGCGGTCACGGCCGCCAGGTTGGCCCCGCTGGAGTCGCCGGCCACCACGACCCGCCCCGTATCGCAGCCCAGGGCGCGCGCCTCGGCCCGGGCCCACAGCAGGACGCTCAGCGCGTCGTCGGACGCCGCCGGCCAGGGGTGTTCGGGCGCCTGCCGGTAGTCGGCCGAGACCACGACCGCGCCCGAGGAGGCGGCCAGCGCACGGCACAGCGCGTCGTGCGTGTCCAGCCCGCACATCACCCAGCCGCCCCCGTGGAAGTACACGGCGAGCGGGCGGTCCACGGCTCCCGGCGCGGGGTCGTAGATCCGGACCGGGACGCCCGAGGCGACGGCGTCGCGCACGGAGGCCACCTCCGGCCCCGGCGGACCCGGCACGGCCGCCGCCCGCAGGGCCGCCACGTCCCCGGGGCCGGGGAAACGGGCCGTCATCGCGTCGCACAGCCTCCGCGCCGCCGGGGAGAGGGAGAGGGGATCGCTCATCGGGCCGTCATCCCCCCGTCCACCGTGAACTCCGTTCCCGTCATGTACGAGGACGCGTCCGAGCACAGGAACAGCACCAGCTCCGCGACCTCCTCCGGCCGCCCCATCCGCCCCAGCGGTACGTGCGACCAGTCCCGGCCGGCGACCGCCTCGGCCACCATCGGGGTGTCGACGGCGCCCGGGTGGACCGAGTTGACCCGGATCCGGTCCTCGGCCAGGTCCAGCGCGGCGGAGCGGGTCAGGCCGCGCAGGGCGAACTTGGTGGATCCGTAGGCGGCGTGGCCCGGTATGCCGACCAGCCCGGCCGTCGAGGAGATGTTGACGATCGACCCTCCTCCGCCGGCGCGCAGCACCGGGGCCACCGCCTGGATGCCGAGGAACGGCCCGAGCAGGTTGACCCGTAGCAGCGTCTCGAACTCCTGCGCGCTCTGCCGCTCGACGTGCGCCGTGCGCCACAGGGCCGCGTTGTTGACCAGCGCCGAGACCGTGCCGAAGGCCGTCACCGCCGCCTCGACCACCGCGGCCCAGCTCGCCGCGTCGGCCACGTCGTGCCGTACGTAGAGCCCGCGTGCGCCGAGTTCCGCGGCGACCGCCCGGCCCTCGTCCTCCCGGATGTCGGTGACGACGACCCTCGCTCCCGCCTCCGCGCACAGCCGGGCCTCGGCGGCGCCCTGGCCGCGTGCGGCGCCGGTGACGACGACGACCTTCCCCTCCAGCGAGACCATGGCTCAGGCCTCCGGTTCCAGGGCGCGGAAGTGCGGGATGACCTTCTCGCCCCACTGGCGGACGGTCTCCATGCAGGCCTCCTGCGGCACCGTGCCCATCTGGATCAGGCACATCACCTCGTCCACGCCGATCCGGCGCAGCTGCTCCACGTACGCGATGGCCGTCTCGGCGCTGCCGTACGCGTGATCGGCGTGGTAGGGGCCGGTGTCGACCGGGCGGGCCGGGATGTTCGCCTCGTGCAGTCGGGCGACGAGTTCCTCACGGCGCCGGGCGAGGGCTCCCACGTGGTCCTCGGCGGTCTCCTCCTCGGCGTATCCCGTCGGCGCGGGGGCGTTTGCGTACCAGTGCGCGATGGATTCGGCGAAGAAGCGCTGGCCCCGGGTGCCGAGCCGCAGCGCCCGCTCGGCGTCGTCGAGGACGAGGGTGGGGCAGAGGGCGGAGAAGTGGTCGTTGACCTCGCTGGAGACGAACCGCTGCCCGTCGCGCGCGGCGATGGCCTCGTCGTAGACCTTGCGCATGGCGCGTACGTCATCGGCCCCGGCGAAGCCCATCACCAGGGCTCCGATGCCCAGCTCGGCGGCGAGCTCGACGGTGGCGTGCCGGGAGCAGGCCAGGAAGAGGGGCGGGTGCGGGTCCTGCACCGGGCGGGGCAGGATCGTGCCGGGGCCGATGTCGATGGAGCCGTGCCACTCGAACCGCTCCTCCTTCCAGGCGGAGGCGAAGACCCGCAGCGCTTCCTCCGTCTGCGGGGAGGTGTCCTCGGGCTTCACCCCGTACATGGCCATCTCCTGGCGGGTCGCCCCGCGACCGGCGCCGATGTCGACGCGGCCGCCGGAAAGGACGTCGAGCATGGCGGCGCGCTCGGCGACCCGTACCGGGTGCTGGTAGCCGAAGGGCATGGTGACCACGCCGTGGCCGATGCGGATCCTGCGCGTCCGGGCGGCGACCCAGGTCAGGAAGATCTCGCTGGCGCTCATGTGCGCGTACTGGGTCAGGGAGTGGTGCTCGACGGCCCAGATCCGGTCGAAGCCCATGTCCTCGGCGAGGACGGCCTGTTCGACGCAGTCGTGGATGACCTGCCGTTCGCGTGCGGGGGTGGGGTCGACGAGCTGCGCCTCGAAGATCATCGAGAACTTCACGGTGAGGTCCCTCCGTCCGGCCGTCCACTATTTCGAATAGGCATACTTCTAGCAGTCATACCCAGCAGGCGGAAGGGCGGCGGCGGGACCGGTCGTAGACTGCGCGGCGTGGCAGACGAGACGAACAGGCGCACGCTCCCCGCGACCAGCTGGGCGGTGCTCGGACTGCTCTCCTTCGGCGAGGAGCTCTCCGGCTACGACCTGAAGAAGTGGTCGGACCGGTCCCTGCGCTTCTTCTACTGGAGCCCGTCCTTCAGCCAGATCTACGGCGAACTCAAGCGCCTGGAGAAGGCCGGCTACACCTCCTCACGGCTGGTCGCCCAGGACACCGGCACCCGCGACAAGCGGGTGTACCGGATCACCGACGAGGGCATGGCCGCCGTACGGGAATGGGCGCGCGAGGCCCCGGTCGACCCGCCGGTCCTCAAGCACGGTCCGATGCTGCGGCTGTGGCTGGGGCACCTGCTGGAGCCGGAGCAGATGCGCGAAGTCCTGGTGCGGCACCAGGACTTCGCGGACCAGATGCGCCGCCACGCGGTGGCCGACGCGGCGGCCGCGAAGGACGAGCCGGCATGGGCGTACCCCACGCTCACCCTCAAGTGGGCCGAGCGGTACTACGCCTCGCAGCGCGACCTCGCGGCGGCCATGCTCGACGACATCGAGGCGCTCGCGGCGGAGCGCGGCGAGCGCCCGTAGACGCGCCGCGCGGTCGGTTTCGGCGCAGCGGGCCGACGTACGCTCAGCGGCATGACGGGAAGCGCGATCGACCTCCGCACGATCGAGGAAGCCGCACCGGCGCTCGTGAACCTGTACAAGAGCGCCGGTGTCTCGCTGCGCGAGCACGGCCTGGAGGGCGGGCGGGCCTGCGTCTACCTGGTCCTCGACTACTCCGGCTCGATGCGGCCGTACTACGAGGACGGAAGCGTGCAGGCCCTCGCGGACCGGGTGCTCGGTCTGTCGGCGCACCTGGACGACGACGGCGTCGTACCGGTGGTCTTCTTCTCCACCGAGGTCGACGCGGTGGAGGAGATCACCCTCGCCGGTCACGAGGGGCGGGTCACCGAGATCGCCTCCGGCCTCGGCCACATGGGCAGAACGGCCTACGACGCGGCGATGGAAGCAGTCGTCGACCACTACCTGGACTCGGGGTCGGCGGACCCGGCCCTCGTCGTCTTCCAGACGGACGGCGGGCCGGTCAGCAAGCTCGCGGCGGAGAAGTACCTCTGCAAGGCGGCCCGGCTGCCGCTGTTCTGGCAGTTCGTCGGCTTCGGCAACACGCGCAGCACACAGTTCGACTTCCTGCGACGGCTGGACGAGCTGCCCGTCCCGGCCAAGCGCGTGGTGGACAACGCGGGCTACTTCCACGCCGGGCAGGATCCGCGCACCGTCCCCGACGCGGTGCTGTACGACCGCCTCGTCGGGGAGTTCCCCTCCTGGCTGGCGGCGGCGCGGGAGGCGGGCATCGTGCGCGCCCGAGCGGTTTCATAGACAGATGACGATCACCAACTGGGCAGCGTTCGAGAAGGCCGAACCGGAGTTCGCTGCGGCCGTCCAGGCCCGTTTCGCGCAGTACCCGCACCACGTCCTCGCCACGCTCCGCAAGGACGGCTCCCCCCGGGTGGCCGGGCTCAACGTCGGGATCCGCGGCGGTGAGCTGTGGCTCGGCATGATGCCGGGCTCGATGAAGGCCAAGGACCTCCAGCGCGACCCCCGCTTCGCCCTGCACACCAACCCGGGCGCGGACGAGACGATGCCGGACGGGGACGTACGGATCTCCGGGCGGGCGGTGGAACTCCTCGACCCGCCCGAGCTCCACCGGTACGCGGAGGAGACGGACACCCCGCACCCCTTCCACCTCTTCCACGCCGATCTGACCGAGGTGGTCCGCGTCGGCGTGGAGGGCGACGACCTGGTGATCCGCTCCTGGACCCCGGCCCACGGCCTGCGCACCCTGCGCCGCGGCAACGACGACGAGCCGCCGCGCGAGGAACCGCGCGAGGAACGCGGCAAGGAGCCGGGCAAGGAACCTGGCGAGGAGCCGCCGGCTAGCTGAGCGGGAAGAGCCCGGCGCGCCCCGCCCCGCCGAGGGCGGTCGGGTCGAGGTCCAGCCAGTTGCGGTCGATGTTGACCGTGATGCCGCCGTACGTGGCGTTGTGGTCGCCGCGGAACTGGTGGGCGCGGCGCGGGCCCGCCCATTGGGCCGTGCCCTTGGGCAGGCCCATGTCGGCGTTGGAGACGGTGGCGGAGCCGTTCCAGCGGGCGACCCACAGCACGTCGGGCATCGCTCCGGGGGCCTGGT
Source organism: Streptomyces sp. NPDC003042 (assembly GCF_053591315.1). Taxonomy (NCBI): domain Bacteria; kingdom Bacillati; phylum Actinomycetota; class Actinomycetes; order Kitasatosporales; family Streptomycetaceae; genus Streptomyces; species Streptomyces sp. NPDC003042. The sequence continues at coordinate 14,456 of NZ_JBSFTP010000002.1, read as the reverse complement.
GGTGGTGGGCGCTCAGCGCCTTGGCCCCGGAACCGGCCGAGACGTAGGCGCCGGAGCGGTAGCCCAGCTCGTGCAGCCGCACCGTCCAGGCGGTGAGGTAGGCGACGACCGGGGCGTCCCAGGTGGCCCGGTCGGTGTAGTGCTCCAGGTCGTTGTAGAGCAGTGTGCCCTTCGCCAGGCCGAGCGAGCGCGCCGCGTCGACGGCGCCCTCGGCGGCGGCCCGGCCCTGCCCGTTCGCCCGGGACGGGTCGGTGGACAGGCCGGTGCCGGCACTGCGCCAGGGCTGCGGGCCCACCCAGAGCGGCATCAGGTGCCAGCCCGCCTCGGCCTGCCGGCGGACCCAGGCGGCGGTGAGCCGCGGCTGGGCGCAGGCGCGGGCACGGCCGCCGATGTAGATGCCGACCGCGCCGAAGGGCGATTCGGCCCGCCAGGCGTCCATGGTGCGCTGGGCCGGGGCGGTACAGGCGTCGAAGCCCTGGCCGGTGAAGGGCTCCTGGGCGCTACGGCCCCCCGTGGGCGCGGCCAGAGCGGGCACGGCGACCGGGGCCGCCACGCCGCCGGGGGGCCGGGCGGCCAGGGTGCGGGCCCGCGCCAGGACCCCTCGTACGCCATCGGGCGCGGCCCCGTAGGAGACGGTCGCCATGATCCCGGAGCGGCGCAGGGCGTAGCGCAGCTCGTTGCTGTCGGACGGGTCCGGGCTCTCGGGCAGCGTGCTCGCGGAGTCCGCCGCGAGGGTGGGGATGTCGGCGCGCGGCGGTGCGCCGTCGAGGGGTTCGAGGTGCAGGGTGTCGGCGCGGCGGGCGACGGCCCGGCCTGTGCACCGGGCCTGGGTGCCGGCGTGGCCGAGGTAGAGGGTGGGCACGTCGAGGCGCAGGCAGGCGCCGGGATCGCGGTCGAGGTCGACGACGCGCCAGTCGGCGGGAAGGGTGAGGCGCAGCCCGCCGTAGTCGACGGTCCGCGCGTCGTCGGCCGCGGGGGAGAGGGGAATCAGCAGGGCGGCGCCGAGGAGTCCGCTCAGCAGCGTTCGAATGGGAGCCATGATCACGATAGGTACCAGACGGCGGGACCCCTCAACTCCGCTGAGAAGTCCCGCAGATGGTCCGTACGGCCTAGGCCGGGTCCGGCTGTTCCCGGAAGGCGGGCAGTGCGAAGATCCGTTCCTTTCCCTCCTCCTCCATGAGTTCGACGAGCGGCAGCACCAGCTCCCACAGGTCCTGCTTGCCGACCTCCCGCGCCAGCGCGTCCAGTTCCACGTCCCCCAGCCCGGCGGCGGCGTCCGCCACCACCTTGCGCGCGTCCTGCGGCAGCACGCCGACCAGCGGCAGGAACTCCCCCCACAGCCCGGTCGCCACGACGGCCCCGACCACCCCGGCCAGGACCCGCGGATCCCGCAGGGACTCCAGCCGGGCCACGGCGAGTCGGTCCTGCGCGCCGAGCAGGGCGACGAGCGGCAGCAGCGCCTCCCACAGCCCCTCGGCGTGCGTCACTCGCACGAGTGAGGCCAGTGCCTGCGCGTCCAAGCGCGCGGTGATCTCGGCGATCCGCGTCCGCTGCTCGCCGCCGACCATCGCGGCGACGGCGAGGGCCTCTTCCCAGAGCCCGTCGTCCGCGGCCGCGCGTACGACGGCCTGGAGGCGGTCGTCGCCCATGAGCTCCAGGATCCGCGGGAGCCGTTCGGGCAGGTCGACGTAGAACCCGGCGCGCAGCACGTCCGTGTCGCCGACCTGCTCCAGGATCCGCCCGAGGACCTGGTCCCGCAGGTGCCCGACGAACCGGCCCATGGTCAGGTGGTCCCGGCGCTCGGCCAGCGCGACGGCGATCCGTACGACCAGCCCTTCGTCGAGCCGGTCCACGATCGCGGCGATCTTGCGCGGGTCGAGATGGGCACACGCCTCGGCGGTGAAGGCCACCGGCAGCTTGGCGATGATGTCGGCGGCCCGTCCGGCCTCCAGCCGCCCGGCGACGGCGGCCGCGAGCCGGGGTCCGAGCGCCTTCTGGGAGATGGCGGCCGCGACCCCGGCGGGCACCAGCTTGGTGGCGGCCGCGATCCGGTCGAGCATCTCGGGCGCCCCGTCGAAGAGTGCGGCGCTCACCTGCTCGCGGAACCTCCGCACGTCCTCGCTCGGCAGCCCGCGCAGGAAGCCCAGGGTCCGCGGCTCCTCCCCCAGCAGCCGGGCGGTCTTCTCGACCTCGGCCCGGCCGCTCGTCACGGCGCTCACCGGAACAGCACCTTGCGTACGGCTCCGCGCGCGAGGGCGGGCACCAGCGTGAGGGCCTCCTCGGCGGCCTCGTTCAGCCCGCCGGCCTGCCGCGCCCGCTCCGCCTTCACCGCCTCGACGAGCCCGGCCAGCTCCTCGGGCGCCAGCCCACCGAACGACCCGGGCGGTGCGACGCCGCCCAACTCCCCGCTCAACCGGCCCAGTTCTTCCGCACTCACGGCGAGACCTCCCACAGAGACGACGGCTCGCCCCGAGGGTGCTGCCGAATTGACTAATAGTCAATACTGCTCGGTAGCATCACCTCGGCCAGTACGCCGACGTAGCGGCTCGTGCACCAGCGCCTCGACCGCGCCCGCGCGGTCCTGGAGACCAGCACCCTGCCCTCAGGCGGCCGCCCAGAGCGGCCTCGGCACGGCGGACTCCCTCCGCACCCAGCCCCCAGGGCCTACCGGGCCGCGGCCCGCGCCATGAAGACGTCGACCTCGTCCTGAGCCTCGACCACGAACCCGTACCGCTCGTACAGGCCCTGCGCGGCGCTCCCCCGCAGCACGTTCAGCCGTACGACGACCCCCGCCGCGTCGGCCCGCTCGACCACGCCCCTCAGCACCCAGGACCCGATGCCCCGCCCCTGGTGCTCGGCGGTCAGATAGAAGTGCTCCAGCAGCCACCCGCCCCGGTTGGGCCGCACGGTGAAGCACCCCACCACCTCACCGCCGCGCACCAGGACGGACGAGTGCTCCACGGAGAACGAATCCCGCAGCCGCTGCCGCACCCCGTGCTCGTCGTACCGCCCGAGCCGCTCCAGATCCGCCCGCATGACGGCGGCCCGCAACTCGGCGACCACCTCGACGTCCCCGCCCCGCGGAGCCCTGACCTCGACATCCATGCCTGGCAGTATCCCCAACTCCTCCGCCCGGGGACGTGGCGGGACGGGCGCTGCCGCGCCGCTCACTCAGCCCACCCGTGTGCCAGTTTGAAGCCGGCCCGGGCCGACTTGCCCACACCTTCGTCACGGACCTCGAACTCGTCCGCGATCGCCGTCACCAACCACAGGCCACGACCCGCCGGGGCTTCGGGGTCGGGCTGCTGCAAGACCGGACACCCCGGGCCACTGTCGCGCACCTCGATCCACAGAAGCCCACCCTCCCGCACGAGCCGCACAGAGAACTCGCGCCCCAGCGGGACACCGTGCAGAACGGCATTGGCGGCGAGTTCCGAGACGCACAGCCGCATGTCGTCCCGCCCATCCGACACACCCCACTCGGCGAGCGTGTCACCTACGAACTGACGGGCCGCGCGCACCGAGGCACGAGCCCGAGGAAAACGCTGCTGTCGGGACAGAGACATAGCACCCCACCGCCTTAACGCTGAGCTTCCAAGGCCATACAGAACGTATCGCTATTCGCGAAAAGCAGCAAGGCTGGAGAGGGTAGGCCTGACCGACGTCGTCGCTTAACGTGGGGGACGGCAGGGCGAATCGAATGCACAGGAGGCGTTGTGAGCGGCAACGGGTGGTCGAGTACATCGATGCCGTACCTGACTCCACGCGCCACCGGGGACACGGACGCGTGGACCGAAGAGGCCACGGCGGCGGGCCGACGGGGCGGACAGCGCGTCGTGTGCGCCGGGGAGTGTGCCGCGCCCTCCGAGATCGTCCGAATGCTCGGCCTGACAGGTGAAGAGACCGTCGTGGTCCGTCGCCGAATCATCGAACTGGACGGTGAGCCGACCGAGTTGACCGACACCTACTATCCCGCCGCCATCGCGTCGGGCACCGCGCTCGCCGGAACGGCGAAGATCCGCGGTGGCGCCGTGACGCTGCTGGCTGCCCTCGGGCACGTCGGCGTGCGCGTCACCGAGAACGTGACAGCGCGTATGCCCAGCGCCGAAGAGCTCGACCAACTGCACCTTGGGTCGGGTGAACCAGTCCTCCAGCTCGCCCGCACCATCTACGACTCGGCGGACCGCCCGATCCAGGCGGACGTGATGGTCATGCCCGCCGGACGCCAGCAGCTGCGGTACGAAATCAGGCTGGGATGACCATGCCCAACTTCCCGACCGGAAGAATCGATCCACGGCCGCTCCACGCTCGCATCGCCGCCGACCTGCGCGACGAGATCATGAGCGGCGACCTCGCACCTGGAGCGAAGCTGCTCTCGACGACGCAGCTGAAGGCCCGGTTCGACGCCTCCAACGCCACGATCCAGAAGGCCGTTCAGCTCCTGAAGGACGAGGGCCTGGCGGTCGGCCGGGCGGGCGCGGCCGTGACCGTTCGGGTCAACCGGCAGCGCACGGTCCGCCCGGCCGGCTCCCTCGCACCGGCAGCGGACGGGGCGGCGTACCCCTGGCTCGCCGTGGCCGGGGAACGGAGTTCGACGGCACGCAGCCATCTGCTGGTGGTGGACGAGGTGGCCGTCACCGGAGATGTCGCCGCCGCACTCGGCCGCTCGGAAGGCAGCCCAGCGGTGCGCCGCCGTCAGCTCATCAGCGTCGACGACGAGCCCGCCGAGCTCGTGACCTCGTACTATCCGCCGGAGATCGCACGCGGCACCGCCCTCGCGGAGCCGCACCGCATCCGGGGCGGCACCCCGACCCTGCTGGCTGAACTCGGCTTCCCACCCCGCCGCAGCGTGGACCGGATCTCCGCCCGAGTCGCGACGCAGGGGCAGTACACCGCCCTACGGCTGCCGGGCGACCTGCCGGTGCTGCGGACCCTCCGCACGGTGTACGGCGAGGCCGAGCGCCCCATCGAGGTCACCGTCATGGTGAAGGCCGGGCACCTGTACGAGCTCCAGTACGAGTTCACCGCCGACTGACCCCGGCCCCCGCACGCCACAGCGCCCGCCATCCCTGGTCGGGGACTATGGCGGGCGCTGTGTCGGATTTCCGCACACCGTTGTACGGACCGTATGAGGGGTCCTCCCCGAGGGAGGGGTACCGCGGTGGCCAGGCCACGCACCGACGGTCGGAGGCCGGCGCAGCCGGGTCGAAGCCCGGGAGGCCGCCTGCGGCCGAGCGGTGCGAGCCCGGCGTCAAGAAGGAGCCTTGGCGGGCGCTGTGTCGGAATTCCGTACACCGTTGTACGGACCGTATGAGGGGTCCTCCCCGAGGGAGGGGTACCGCGGTGGCCAGGCCACGCACCGACGGTCGGAGGCCGGCGCAGCCGGGTC